>NZ_JBFFOE010000005.1:0-67449 GCF_041562875.1 Lutibacter sp.
ATTTAAACTACACTTTTTTGAAGTTTTTTTGAAAAAATACAACTTTAATTTTAGCTCATTGAAATAGTGCAGATTACACTTCATAAAAAATGATTTAATTTGAGTTAATTATCTATTTTAATAATATAAAAACACATATACTTTTAACTACATGTATTAAGGTATAGATAAAAATTTAAAAACTTCAAAATAAACAGTATTTAGATTGCAATAAGCTATTGCGAAACTGATAGTTTTCTAATACCTTTGCATCTTTAATAAAAATATATGATTCAAATAACATTACCTGACGGTTCAATTAAAGAATTTCATAGAGGAACTACCCCTATGGATGTTGCTATAAGTATAAGTGAAGGATTTGCTAGAAATGTAATTTCAGCTAAATTTAATGATATAATAATTGAGTCTTCTACTCCTTTAATGGAAAATGGAAATTTAACATTATTCACTTTTAATGATGTTGAAGGTAAAAAAACCTTTTGGCATTCTTCAGCTCATGTATTAGCTCAGGCAATTACTTCATTTTATCCAAATGTAAAATTAACCATAGGACCCGCAATTGAAAACGGTTTTTATTATGATGTTGATTTAGGTGATGAAGCAATTTCAGACAAAGATTTTAAAGCAATTGAAGATAAAGTACTTGAATTGGCTCGTGGAAAGCATGAGTTTAAAATGAGAGAGGTTTCAAAAGAAGATGCTTTAAATTATTATAAAAGTCAAAACAATCAATATAAAGTTGAATTGATAGAAAACTTGACAGATGGTGAAATCACTTTTTGTGACCATTCAGATTTCACTGATTTATGCCGAGGCGGACACATTCCAAATACAGGTATTATAAAAGCTGTAAAAGTTATGAGTGTTGCTGGAGCTTATTGGCGAGGAGATGAAAAGAACAACCAATTAACTCGTGTATATGGTATTTCTTTTCCAAAGCAAAAATTGCTTACTGAATATTTAGAGTTATTAGAAGAAGCTAAAAAAAGAGACCATAGAAAATTAGGGAAAGAGTTAGAATTATTTGCTTTTTCAGCTAAAGTTGGTCAGGGATTACCTCTTTGGTTACCAAAGGGTGCTGCATTGAGAGAAAGATTAGAGAATTTCTTAAAAAAAGCGCAGAAAAAGGCAGGATATGAAATGGTGATAACACCTCATATTGGGCAAAAAGAATTGTATGTTACATCTGGACATTATGAAAAATATGGTGCAGATAGTTTTCAACCAATACATACCCCAAAAGAAGGCGAAGAGTTCTTTTTAAAACCAATGAACTGTCCACACCACTGTGAAATTTATAATAACAAACCTTATTCATATAAAGAATTACCAAAGCGTTTTGCTGAATTTGGTACCGTATATAGATATGAACAAAGTGGCGAATTACATGGATTAACACGTGTAAGAGGATTTACGCAAGATGATGCACATATTTTTTGTACTCCCGACCAGTTAGATAAAGAATTTAAAGATGTTATTGATTTAGTATTATATGTATTCAAATCGTTAAGTTTTGAAAATTTCACTGCACAAGTTTCATTAAGATCTAAAGAAAAAAGTGAAAAATATATTGGTAGTGATGAAAATTGGGAAAAAGCTGAGACTGCCATTATAAACGCAGCAAAAGAAAAGGGATTAGATTATGTTGTTGAATATGGAGAAGCAGCATTTTACGGTCCTAAATTAGACTTTATGGTGAAAGATGCTTTAGGTAGAAGTTGGCAATTAGGAACTATACAAGTTGACTACAATTTACCTGAACGTTTTGACTTAAATTATAAAGGAGCAGATAATCAATTACACAGACCTGTGATGATTCACCGAGCACCTTTTGGTTCAATGGAACGTTTTATTGCCGTATTATTAGAGCATACTGCAGGGAAATTTCCTCTTTGGCTAACTCCAGAGCAGGTTATAATACTACCTATTAGTGATAAATATCAAAAATATGCAGAAAATGTTTTATGTTTGCTAGAAAATTCCGAAATTCGCGCCCTTGTAGATTCACGAAATGAAAAAACAGGCAGAAAGATAAGAGATGCTGAGTTAAATAAAATACCGTTTATGCTTATTGTAGGTGAGCAAGAAGAAAAAGATGGTACAGTTTCAGTAAGAAAACAAGGAGAAGGTGATATGGGTACATTATCAATTAATGAATTTACATCATTTATAAATAAAGAAATTAATAGTACATTAGAGCAATTTTAAGTTTAATTTAAATTCCAACGTCATAGCAATTCGAAGTAAATCAGGGGGAAGAAAACCTTGGAGAGTAGTCAAAGAAGATCAACATAGGATTAATGAAAAAATCACATTTGTTGACGAAGTACGTTTAGTAGGTGATAATGTAGAAGTTGGTGTATATTCAATTTCAAAAGCAAAATCACTCGCTAGAGAACAAGAACTAGATTTGGTAGAGATATCTCCCAAAGCAGATCCACCTGTTTGTAAAATTATAGATTATAAGAAATTTCTTTACGAACAAAAAAAACGTGAAAAAGTTATAAAATCTAAAGCAACCAAGGTTATTGTTAAAGAAATTAGGTTTGGACCTAATACTGATGAGCACGATTTTGAATTTAAGAAAAAACATGCAATCAAATTTTTACAAGATGGTGCTAAATTAAAAGCATTTGTATTTTTTAAAGGAAGGTCTATTATTTATAAAGATCAAGGGCATATCTTACTTTTAAGATTGGCAACAGAAATTGAAGAATACGGCAAAGTAGAGCAAATGCCTAGATTAGAAGGTAAGCGTATGATTATGTACATTGCTCCTAAAAAGAAATAATACTTTAACTACAATCAGTGAGCTATAAGGTTAACTATCGTAGTTGAAGAACAAGGAAAATAAGCAAGATAAAAAAAGTAGAAGAAAGATGCCTAAAATGAAAACAAAATCTAGTGCTAAGAAGCGTTTTAAGCTTACAGGTTCTGGAAAAATTAAAAGAAAGCATGCTTTTAAGAGTCACATTTTGACTAAAAAAAGCAAAAAACGTAAATTAAAGTTAACTCATGATGGTTTAGTACATAAAGCAGATAGAGCTAACATTTTACAACAGTTAACTTTAAAATAATAAAGTTACAGGGAATTTAATTATTAACCTTGGAGTAGAGCTATACAAGTTCAAATTTAAAGTTTGACGCCTACTACAAAAAAACAAATGAAATTATGCCAAGATCAGTAAATTCAGTTGCTTCAAGAGCTAAGAGAAAAAAGATATTGAAGCTAGCAAAAGGTTACTTTGGACGTAGAAAAAACGTTTATACGGTAGCTAAAAATGCGGTTGAAAAAGGAATGGTTTATTCTTATAGAGACCGTAAAAACAAAAAAAGAACTTTCCGTGGTTTATGGATTCAACGTATAAACGCTGGAGCCCGCCAATATGGATTGTCTTATTCACAGTTTATGGGTAAAGTAAAAGCTAATAACATTGAATTGAATCGTAAGGTTCTTGCAGATTTAGCGATGAACAACCCAGAGGCTTTTAAGGCTGTTGTAGATCAAGTAAAATAGATTTTTAATTTCTTGCTTATATAAAAAAACCCAATCTTTTAGATTGGGTTTTTTATTTTATATACATACCTTTTAATCTTCTTGAATTCTATTTATTCTTATATTTACATAAATTTTAACAATTTATAGTATGCTTGTTTGGGGAATTTTTATTGCTTTTATACTTCTGTTTTTAGCTTTAGATTTAGGTGTTTTTAACAAAACGCCACACATTATAAGCACGAAAGAAGCCTCTGTTTGGACAGGAATTTGGGTACTAATATCATTATTGTTTTCAGGTATTATTTATTGGTTATATTCAACTAATGTTATAAACAATGTTGACAACCTCTCACCTACCAATGCTACTTTAAAATACATTACAGGTTACTTAATAGAATTATCCTTAAGTATTGATAATATTTTTGTTATCGCTGTTATATTTACCTCTTTTAAAATTCCATTAAAATATCAACACCGAGTTTTATTTTGGGGGATTTTAGGTGCAATTGTATTTAGAGCTTTCATGATTTTCTTTGGAGTTATACTTATTAAAAAATTTAGCTTTACAACCTATGTGTTTGGGGCATTTTTAATTTTTACCGCTTATAGAATGTTAAGTTCAAAAGATAATGAGTTTCATCCAAAAAAATCATTTATTTATAGACAAATAAGAAGATTTTTACCCATTACAAGCCATATGAATGGAGAACATTTTTTTGTAAAAATGCGACACATTACAGCCGCCACTCCACTTTTTATTGCTTTAATTATTATTGAATTTACGGATGTATTGTTTGCCATGGATAGTATTCCGGCAATTTTAGCAATAACATCCGATCCATTTTTAGTATTTACTTCTAATATTTTTGCAATATTAGGGTTACGATCCATGTATTTTTTCTTGTCGAATATGTTGGCTAAATTCCATTTTTTAAAATACAGTTTAATAGTAATTTTAACTTTTGTAGGAATTAAATTAATACTCGCACATCATTTTAATTTTCCTGAATGGTTATCATTATCAGTTATAGCCGTTTCATTATTAACAGGTGTTATTGTATCAATTAAGTCAATAAATAAAGGTGAAGAAGCTAAATAGGAAAAGCTAAACTCTATTAGTTTTTCTTTTCTATCTCTTTTAAATTTTCCATTTTTTTATAAGCAAGGAAACCTGCAACATTATCAAAATGTTCTTTTACTCGTTTGTTACCAAACTCAAAAACTTTTTCTGCTAAACCATCTAAGAAATCTCTATCATGAGAAACCAAAATTAACGTTCCATCAAAATCTTTAAGAGCATCTTTAATAATATCTTTTGTTTTCATATCTAAATGGTTAGTTGGCTCATCTAAAATTAAAACGTTTACTGGTTCTAACAATAATTTTATCATTGCTAAACGTGTTTTCTCACCTCCTGACAATACTTTTACTTTTTTTGTTGTATCATCTCCGCTAAACATAAAAGCTCCTAACAAACCTTTAATTTTAGTTCTAATATCGCCAACAGCAATTTGATCAATTGTTTCAAAAACAGTTAATTCTTCATCTAATAATGATGCTTGATTTTGAGCGAAATAACCAATTTTAACATTATGACCAACTTCCATAGTTCCGTCAAAATCAATTTCAGACATAATAGCTTTTATCATAGTAGATTTTCCTTCACCATTTTTACCAACAAAAGCAACTTTTTCACCACGTTCAATTACCAAACTTGCTTTTTCAAAAACAACATGTTCATTGTACTTTTTAGATAAATCATTCACAACAACAGGATATTGACCACTTCTTGGTGATTGAGGAAATTTTAATCGCAATGCGGAAGTATCTACTTCATCAATTTCAACTAGTTGCATTTTCTCCAACATTTTAACGCGCGACTGCACTTGATTTGTTTTTGAATAAGTCCCTTTAAAACGATCTATAAACTCCGTAGTTTCTAAAATTATTTTTTGCTGTTCGTCAAAAGCTTTTTGCTGATGCACACGACGATCTTTTCGCAACTCTAAATAATGAGAATAGGTTGCTTTATAATCGTAAATTTTACCCATAGTTACTTCAATAGTTCTATTGGTTATATTATCTACAAAAGCTCTGTCATGCGATATAACAATTACAGCTTTAGCTGAATTAATTAAAAAATCTTCCAACCATTGAACACTCTCAATATCAATATGATTTGTAGGTTCATCTAATAAAATTAAATCGGGTTTTTGAAGTAAAATTTTTGCCAACTCAATTCTCATACGCCATCCTCCAGAAAACTCAGATGTTGGTCTGTTAAAATCTTTACGTTCAAAACCAAGTCCTTTTAAAACAATTTCAACCTCAGCTTCATAATTTACTTCTTCTATTGAATAAAATTTTTCACTTAATTCAGAAACACGTTCAATCAACTTCATATATTCATCGCTTTCATAATCTGTACGAACAGTAAGCGCTTCATTAATTTCATCAATTTCAGTTTTCATTTTAAGAACTTCAGCAAAAGCTTTTGAAGTTTCTTCAAAAACAGTTGCATTATCTTTAGCAAGTAAATGCTGAGGAAGGTATGCAATAACAGCATCTTTAGGTGCCGAAATATTCCCCGATGATGGTTTACTAGCTCCAGCAATAATTTTTAATAATGTAGATTTTCCCGCACCATTTTTACCCATTAAAGCAATTTTATCATTATCATTAATTGCAAATGAAATATTACTAAATAGCGTTGTATTACCAAATTGCACTGAAATATCATTAACTGTAACCATTATTTTAATTTATATGTAACATTGATTTTTTTGAAAGGCGCAAATATACGTTTTTGTTATATATCATATAAAACAAAAAAAGCAAGAACGTGACATTCTTGCTTTTTAAATAAAGTATTAAACTTTATTATTATAGTACTTCGCCTAATTCTTTTAACTTTTCAGTATTTTCAGCTAATTTTAATCCTTCAATAATTCTATGAATATCTCCGTTAATTACATTTGATAAATCATACAAAGTCATTCCTATTCTGTGTTCAGTAACACGGCCTTGTGGGTAATTATAGGTTCTAATTTTTGCAGAACGATCACCACTAGAAACCAATGAATTTCTTTTTAATGAATCTGCTGCTAATTTTTTCTCCAATTCTTGTTCATATAAACGAGAACGCAATACTTTCATTGCTTTTTCCTTATTTTTATGTTGAGATTTTTGATCTTGACATTGTGCAACCAAACCAGAAGGAATGTGAGTTAAACGAACCGCAGAATACGTTGTGTTAACCGATTGTCCACCAGGTCCTGAAGAACAGAAAAAATCTACACGAATATCACTAGGCAATAATTCAACATCAAACTCTTCAGCTTCTGGTAAAACCATAACTGTTGCAGCAGATGTATGAACTCTCCCTTGAGTTTCTGTTTGAGGAACACGTTGCACACGGTGAACACCAGATTCAAACTTCATATCTCCATACACATCAGCTCCAGTAACACTAAATATTATTTCTTTAAAACCTCCTGAAGTACCTTCACTAATGTCTTCAACTTCTGTTTTCCATCCTTTATCTGAGCAATATTTTGTGTACATTCTATACAAATCTCCTGCAAAAATACTTGCTTCATCTCCACCTGTTCCTGCTCTAATTTCTACAATCACATTTTTGGCATCTTCCGGATCTTTAGGAATTAGCATAAACTTAATATCTTCCTCTAATTTAGGAATTCTAAGAGTTGCCTCTTCCATTTCTATCTTAGCCATTTCTGTCATTTCTTCATCAGAACCATCAGCTATTATTTCTTTAGCTTCTTCAATATTGGCTAACAATGCCTTATATTCTTCAGCAACTTTCATTACTGCATTTAAATCTTTATATTCTTTACTTAATTTTATATAACGTTTTTGGTCTAAAATAATATCAGGTTGAATGATTAAATCAGACACCTCATCAAATTTTTGTTTTATTATTCTTAATTTATCTAACATCTTCTTTTTTAATTGGATTGCAAATTTACAATATTTTCTTGAGAATACATTTTAAGAACATTAAATTACTTTTAACATACTAACTATCAGTGATAAAAATTGTTTTATTTATTTATTTTTAAAAATTTAGATTTTTAAGGTAGGGTTTTTAAGTATTTAATTGTTTAGTATAAATACTAAACAACTTTTAAAATAAAATCATGAGAAAACCCCTACAATCAAAAATTAAAAAAACTTTAATTGCTTTATTAATTTCGTGCAGCTTTGCTGCTAATTCACAAGACCTTACTAACAATTTAAAATTATGGTCCGGTATCAGTGCTTCTTATAAAATAAATCATAATCTAAGCGCAAAAATAAGTCAACTTTTGGCTTATAATACTTCCCCAAGTAGCTACAGTTTTTCACAAACAAAACTATCTTTATCCTATAAATTAAAACGAAGAACATATATAGAAGGTGGATATGTTAAGGGCCTTTTTAACGATTCAAATTCGTTAAGAGATCAAGGAGCTTCTTCTAGTTGGTTTAATAAAGTGGCCGTTGATCGAATTTATGGTAGTTTTTCTTATAAACATAGCATTGCTAAACGGTTATCTTTAAAACATAAAATTGAGTTTCAGTATTTCTTTGCAGATTTAGATAAATATAAAACAAGGAGTATCTATTCAGCTAGATTAGGTTATAATGTAAGAAATTCTAGTTTAACTCCATTTATTGAGGGTCAATTTTACAATTATAGTGGAGGAATTATTTCAAGTGGAATTAAAAGGTTCCGATTTAAATCTGGATTAAGTTTTAAACTTGTTAAAGACTCCTCAATGGGTGTTTCAATTTACCATATTCTCCAAAATGAATTTAAAACTGAAAACCTTTCTGAAAACGATTATTCAGTTTTTGGATTAAGCCTTTCATTTAAAATAAAATAACCCCAAATATTATGAAACTAAGTAAGATAAATTCAAAAAACATAAAAAAAGCTATTATTTGTAAAAACGTAACTAGCACACTTATAAATAAGCAAATTAAAAAAACCTACATGCCAAAAGCTGGAGATGTGGCTATTTTTAAAGTAAAAGACATAGGGAAACATAACCGAATTCAATCTACAAATGGTAATAACAAGTATATTTTACCAGGTGATCTAATTATGGGAGCATTTGGAAATAGGTATGCAACAGAGCAAATGGAAGGTTATGTACCAGATACTTACCACAACTCCTATCATATATTAGGTCAAGGAGGTGCTATAGGAATTTTAAAAAGTATACATACCAAATTTGAATTAGTTGGCCCTACCACTTTAAGTTTGATAGGTTATCTGGTTCATGAAAATGGTGAAGTCATTAATACTAAATACCTGAATGATGAAATCACAACTTATAAATCTATTCCATTAAATACGGATCCAAAAGTTATATTATCTTTAGGGACTAGTATGGATAGTGGTAAAACTACTTCAGCAGCATTTCTTGCAAGGGGTCTAAAATTAGCAAAAAAAAAACCTGCCTATATCAAATTAACAGGAACTGTTTACACTAAAGATAAAAATATGGTTAGTGATTATGGCGCTACTATTTCTTTAGATTTTTCTCATTTTGGATTTCCTTCTACTTACATGTGCTCTACACATGAACTTTTAGATTTATATCAAAATTTAATTGATTATGTGAAACCCTATAATCCAGATTATATTATAGTTGAAATAGCAGATGGCCTTTTACAAAGAGAAACATATGCCTTAATTCATCATAAAAATTTCATGAATAAAGTCTCAGGAGCCTTATTTTCGTCACTAGATAGCATGAGCGCCATCGCCGGAGCAGACATGCTCACAGAATTAGGATGTAATGTAATTGGTGTAACAGGACTTTTCACTATTAGCCCATTATTAGTAGATGAAGTGAAACAAAAATCTAATTATCATGTTTTAACAGAAGAAAATTTGACATCGAAAGAAATAATTGATACTTTAAATAAAAAAATAAACTACTTGGAATTTGAAAACAAAATGGCAGTTAATAGCTGATTTTATAAAAGGAAACAAATTACTTGCTATTGTAGCATTTATAAGTGGTTTATTCTATAACGTTATTATATTATTAATTCCTGTTAGCCTTGGGCATTTTTATGAGTTCAACTTTGGGTTCTCATCACATCGTTTAAGGTTATTAGAATCAATCATATTTATCAATACTGAAAGTTTTAATGAATTTTTAGCCTTCTTTATTGGTCTTATTTTAATTCGTTTTGTTTTTGAATTTATTAACAGGTATATAATTTCAATTATTGGAGAACGTTTTGCTAAAAATCTTAGAGAGCAGCTTTTTGAACATCAACTTCATATAAGCACACATATCTATGACCAAAAAGGAATTGGAAAATATTTGCTTCGGTACAGTGGGGACCTGAAAAGTATTCAAAATTATGTTACTAATGGGTTATTTAAGTTTACGCAAGACCTCATGTTAATTGTAATTTTAATCATTACAATTTCTTATATAGATTTCATTTTTGGTTTTATTGTGGCAATTTCTATAGGTGTTTTAATACTCCTATTATTTTTTATGAATCACCTTCTTTATAAAATATCTGTAAGTCGCAGAAATCAACGGGCGGCAATGTTAACATTTGTTAACACTCGATTAAGGGCAATACTTTCAATAAAAGCTTTTAATAAATACACCCCTGAAAAAAATAAATATATTAAGCGTTCAGAAAATCTTTATACCGTTGGTAAAAAATACCAGCAAACAGTAAGTGTTATTCAATCTATTATTCCTGCTGTAACCTACTTAATGCTAGCTTTACTGATGTGGTATGTGTATTATTTAAAGAGCCATAAAGAAAATGTATTTAATCAATCTGCACTGTTAATTTTAATTCTATTAATCATATCCTTTCTTCCTATTCTAAGGCGTACACTAAGAGTAAGCATTATTTGGAGACTCGGAAATATTTCATTTGAAAAACTGCTTAACATCTTTTCTTTGAAAGCTGAAAATAAGGTTTCCTTTAAAAAAATTAATTTGTCTGAAAAGGAAATAAATTTAAAAAATATTTATTTCCATTATTTCAATTCAAAAAACATAATTTTTAACAAGCTAACGATTACATTACTTCCAAAAAAACTAACGGTGATAGTCGGTGGTTCAGGAACAGGTAAAAGCACATTCATCAATTTATTACTAAAAATTCATCAACCAACTAAAGGAACTATACATTTTGGGAAATATAGTTACAATAAGTTAGCTGAAAAATCCATTAGAAAAAATATAACAGTCATTTCAAGTGATTTTCCGCTATATGGAAGAACCGTGTATGAAGCTATTGCATATAGCAGATCAAAAGAAGCAGCAATTAAAGTTGCTAAAATTTTAAAAGAACTACAACAATTTGAAGATATAAAAATTAGACTTGAATTGAAAGATACTATTGGCGATTTAGGAAACAAACTTACCAGTGGTCAAAAAAAGATTTTAATGTATTGTAGAGCCCTTCTAACTAATAAGCCATGGATTATTATTAACCAACCTTTTAATGATTTAGATCCCAACACTATAAATCATTTAAAGAATACTCTAAACTCGTTAAAGCCTACTAAAACCATTATAATAATGGATACTACTATTCCTGAAGGATTGAAAGTTGATCATATTTATACTCTTAAAAATAGTGTTTTAACGAAACAGAAATAGTATTAATATTTAAATGTACCAAACTCGCTTTTAATCGTTAACTTTTTAGTTTTTGAAGCTTCTACCCTACCTATAATTTGCGCATCCACATTAAAACTTTTTGAAATTTCAATTATATCACCCGCTATTTCTGGAGAAACATATAATTCCATTCTGTGGCCGCAGTTAAAAACCTGATACATTTCTTTCCAGTCGGTTTTAGACTGCTCTTGAATCAACTTAAATAGTGGTGGAATTGTAAACATATTATCTTTCACTATATGCAAATTATCTATAAAGTGAAGAATTTTGGTTTGTGCACCTCCGCTACAATGCACCATTCCATGAATTTCTTTTGAAGTAAATTTTTTAAGAATTTCTTTAATAATAGGTGCATATGTTCTTGTTGGAGAAAGCACCAATTTACCTGCGTTTATAGGCGAATTTTTAACAGAATCCGTTAATTTAACATTTCCAGAATACACTAACTCTTGTGGAACTGCTGCATCAAAACTTTCTGGATATTTAGCAGCTAAATAGTTATGAAACACATCATGACGAGCAGATGTTAAGCCATTAGACCCCATTCCTCCATTATAATCCTTTTCATAGGTTGCTTGTCCAAAAGAAGCTAAACCAACAATTACATCGCCTGGCTTTATGTTTGCGTTATTAATAACATCTTTTCTTCTCATTCTAGCTGTAACTGTAGAATCAACAATTATGGTTCTAACCAAATCGCCAACATCGGCAGTTTCTCCACCCGTTGAATGAATTTCTACGCCAAACTTTTTTAAATCTTGTAATAATTCTTCAGTACCATTTATAATTTCAGAAAGTACTTCTCCAGTAATTAAATTTTTATTTCTCCCAATTGTAGATGACAATAAAATGTTTTCTGTTGCCCCCACACAAATTAAATCGTCAATATTCATAATTAATGCGTCTTGAGCTATTCCTTTCCAAACAGAAACATCACCTGTTTCTTTCCAATACATATACGCCAACGAAGATTTTGTACCTGCACCATCTGCATGCATGATTAAACAATAATCTTCATCATTTGTTAAATAATCAGGAACAATTTTACAAAATGCTTTAGGAAATAATCCTTTATCTACATTCTTAATAGCATTATGTACATCTTCTTTTGAAGCTGAAACACCTCTTTGGCTATATCTTTTACTAATTTCTGAGCTCATTTATGCTAAATTATATTATTATGCAAAAGTAATTTTTCTTTTCTAATTAATGAAGTATAAAAAAACCGAATGAAATCTCATTCGGTTTTTTTATACTTCATTAACAAATTATTCCCAATCAGGCATTATTGAATCTCTAAATAATTCTAATCTATCATTATTACCCGCTATACTCATTTTATAAATTGATTTAGTAGAAATACCATCATTTGAAGTATTTACAAAAATTACTTCTGCTTCATTTGGTGAAAATCTAGGATCTAAATCATTAGTTCCTGCCGTTTTATTTAACGAAATATCTGTTGCTTCATCAGCAACAAAATCATATACAAAAATATGAGTGTCCAATTGTCTGTTATCCGCATTTTCATATTCTGAAATATCATACGTGTACATTAACAATTTATTATCAACAGAAATATTAAGCCCTCCAGCTGCTCCATTAACTCCTGATAAAATAGTTGTTAATGTAGTTCCTTCCATATTAATAGTATAAATAGAAACATTAAAACCTGTTACATCATTTGTTTTTAGTGCTATTATACTTTCATCATTACTCCAGTCACATTCAGTTATAAAACTTCCATCAGTTGTTTGATAAATTTGTTGAAGACCGCTTCCATCTTTATTAATAATATATAATTTATCATAGTGCGAATACAACAATCTATCACCATTAGATGACCAAGAGAAATCTATTTCATTAAAATTAAATCCAGTAACAGATACACCTGAAGTTACTTGAGAAACATTTGAACCATCTTGTTTCATGGTAAATAAATGGGTTTCATTATTATATATACGTAAGAAAGCAATTAAATCAGATGCTTGATTTTTTCTTGGTCTCCAACTATTTTGATCATCCGTTGTTAATTGAACCTCATTTTCAGTTAAATTTGTTGTTTCATTATAATTTGCAGAATAAATTACATTGTTATTATTTGCGCTTTTTTGAACATAAAAATATCTATTCCCAGAGTTTATTTTAGTTTTAAAAGAGTTTACTAAACTTAAAACTTCTGGATTTATATTATCTGTAGCAGCAACTTGCCAAAAGTATTTAACACCATATTTTAAATCTGATACAACATAAGTTGTGTCTATAAGATCTTCAACCTTAATAATATCGTTATTAATATCATTTTTAAGCTCCAATCTATATGTTATTTCGTCAGATTCAGGATCTTTTGATGACCATATTAATTCTACAGAAATCTCTTGATCTTCAATACCATCAATTGGAGTCAACAAAATTGGAGTTGATGGCGGTCTATTTAGAGCTGTTTCATCCTCCATTTCAAAAATCACATTAACCTCTAAATTCATTGTAACAGTTGCAGGCTCAAACGAAGTTAAGTAATTTTCTTTGGTAGCACTCACAGAATAATCGCCAGCTTCAACATCATGTATACTAAAATAACCCTCAATATCAGAAAATACAGTGTTATTAGATGGAGACAGTGTTATTTTAGCATTTTCAATAGGGTTAAAACTATTTGCTTCCACTACCCTACCTGTAATAGTTCCTAATCCTACTAAATCTACAGTATCTTCATTACAGCTTAAAAATAAACTTAATACAAATACCAATACTATATTAAATGTTCTTTTCATTTTGATTTTTTTAACTATTCAAAAAATTTCGCTTTTACACTTTTATATGGCTTTCCAATATAAATATTCAACCCAACTCCAAATCTCCAGAAATAATCATTTCTTTTCCCATTAACCAACAAATCTAATTTATCATTAAACATTAAATTTTGTTCGCCAAAAATTTTAATTCCAATATTATTAACGGGTAAATATTCTAAACCTAAACCATATTGAAATTTTGTATACAACTTAATATCGCGTGGATTTGGAATAGCAACACCTAAACCTGCATATATAAATGGGGAGAAACTATCATAAGGCAGTAAATTATATTCAAAATTTGTGTCTAAAGACACAAATCCTTCTTTAAATACTTGTTCATTTTCCAATCTGAAATATCCCATTCCTAAATTTAAACTAAGATTTGGGTTTTTTAAAAAAATCTTTATCGACGAATTTATTGCTATTCCTTCTTTAGGATTTGAATAATCACCATCAATAAGTGCGGTACCCCCAGAAATACTTAATCCAAACTTACCTCTTCTATCTTCTAATTTTCTATCTAATAGCGCTGTTGATTCTAACTCTTCTTTTTCAATTAAATATTTTTCTTTTACTAATTTAATTGTTTCTTCGCCTCCTTTTGGAACCCATAGGCCATCAATAATACCTTCAACAATTAAAACTTCAACTGCTTTATCAATTGCTTCTTTAACTGCCAATTGAGCTGGCTCATTTTTAGTAACACCTGTTTCTACTTCTAATAACCTTTTTATGTCTACATATCTAAACAAATTAGCTGAAATACCTTGCGATAAAATAGTTTTTGAAACATATACATTTTTTAATATTCTACCACTTGAAGTTGAAACAGCTCTCAAATAAATTGTTATTCTATCTTGTCTATATTCTGTAGAACCACCAACTCCAAAGTACCTAGCCCCAGAACCTCCAGTAATTATATTTGAATCATACGAAACAACTCCACCCTCTAATATTATTCCTGCAAACAATAATGGAGGTATTGAAGTAGTTTGATCTTCATTTGCATCTTTAGCATATTCTTGGCGAGTTGACCTTATTATTTGCCTTTCATTTAATAAGTTTCCAATATTTTCTCTCTCAATGGGTTTAAACCATTTAGATTCTTCTAAAGATTTTAATAATATTGAAGTCCCTCCTTGAGTAACTGCAGTACTGAATGTTGAACCATTTTCAACTAATTTATATTGCCCCGTTTGATCTCTAAACTTATAAACACCAACAATTGTTTCATTTAATGGCAGTATGGTATCTAATATACTTTTTCTTGATGTGTTTTCTCCTATTCTGGCTTTACTCGCATTAAAAGGCTGATTAAAATAAGCCCCACAGCTTGTTAATACTAATAAAATAGAACAAATAATAAATTTGAAAAACTTTCTCATAGATTATAGATTTGTTATATTTAATTTGGTATTATTATTTGAGTCTGTTCGCCCGTTGTAGTATCTAAAATATTAACAGATAAGCCATTACTTGAAGGGGTGATTTCTACAACCAAAGAGCCAAAAACAAAAGTACCAACAGACAACCCTTCGTCTCCAAATTGTTGTTGAAACAAATCTTGTGATAATGAATTTAACAACTGTCTATTTAAACTTTCTGTAAAATTCTCTAAATCTGTTGCTTGAGTGAAATCAAATCCTGAATCTTCTTCAAAACTATTTTGGGCATTAGCCGAAGCCAACAACTGCTGATAATTAAAAGTGTCTCCACCAAAAAAAGGGTTAATTGGCTTATAAACAATATTTTGAGAAAAAACAAAACTAGAAAAACAAACAAATAGTACGGTAATTATTAATTTTAACTTTTTCATACTTAAATTTACTAAAATATTTTATATTCTACTATTTTTAAATAACATTTTTCGTTGCTTAGAATATTGGCTTAAATTCTGTAAAGAAATTTTAACATTCGATTTTAAAAACTCTTCATCAGGTTTTGATATAAATTCAAATAACACTCTATCATCAACCTTAACTGATATAATACTACTAGTCCCAAAATATGGTTTTTCTGCAATGGTAATAATAAAAGGATATTGTGTTCCTGAAGTTAAATATTCCTGATAAAAATAGTCGTGAAAATCTTTACCAATTTTTGTAAGTACTTCATCTATAACAATACCTTTTAACACAAAATCGGCTTCTTTTACTATTTTTTTTTGTGCTTGCTGTTGTTTTTGAGGGAGTATGTATATTGAATCTTTTGAAACTAATATATTTTCATGTTTTACAAATAAATAAATACGCAAATCTTCATCTTCATTTAAATTTAAACGAATTTCAGAAACAGTTTTACTTTCTTCAGGATTTAAAGAGAATTCGCCTTCTTGTTTATTACTAGAATAATTTCCTGAAGCATTTTTTTTTAAGGCTACTAAATTGTAGTATAAATTATTTTTAAAAAGTGGTTCTTCATTTTCAATCTGAGCTCTTATTAAAATTAAATTATCAGATTCCTGAATATTAATTTTACCTTTAACAGCTTCATTTAATTGTGAATACACTTGGTTAAAACTCAACAACAAACAACATAAAACAATATGTATTTTCAGTTGGCTCATAGCCTAATAATTCTTTATAATTAAGGTTTTAAAATCTGATTTTTGAACAATACTAATATTATTAATGATTGAATTCTCTCCATAAATTAGAAGATTATTTGAATTACCTTGTTGAACTATATTAAAATTGGAAGATGTATTATTGTAATAGTTGATAAAATTGTAATAATTGCTATTTCCTAATTGATTAACCGTTTGAGAATCTGCAACATTTTGTTTAATATCAATTTGATTGTTATTCCCTATTTGGTTTAAAGTAACAGAATTACTTTGGGCTTGTTTATTATTTATTGGAAGTGCAACATTGCTTTCAAGCCAAGAAGACTCTTTATTTAATTGAAAGTATTGATTTATAATGTGCGTATTTTCATCTGTAATTTCCTGAGCATTTCCAGTAAAGAAAGTTAAATTGAACAGTATAGAAAGTATAACTAATAGTATATGAGGATTTTTCATAGTTTTAATGATTTTTCATATGATATCAAATTTAAGAAAAAAGAGGGAATTATCCCCTCTTTTTTTGTAATAAATTGTTGCTTAAATGTTTAACTAATTTTAAACAGCCAAATTTTAAATTAATACTCTAAATAATATTTGTTAAAAATACTATTGAATACCCAAACTATTTTGTTGCACACAAGCTGTATTATAATTACCCATTTGATTAACTGTACTATAATTCCCTGCAGAACCAACACTATTAGCAGTTTGCTCAGTATAAGAAGCGTTACCCATACCATTTTGATAAACATCACTCACATTCCAACCTGTTGTCCCTTCGGTTTGAGTTAAACAATTCTTGTTATTTGTTCCATCTTGGTAAACAGTAGAAATATTTGTTGAACCGAATAATCCAATAGCATATGATCCAGCATTTTGCGTTTCAGAAGATGTATTTCCAGATCCATATTGAGTAGTAGTTGCTCTATTTAAACTTCCATTTTGTGTTTGGTTAACTGCATTATTATCTCCGTCTTGGTATATATATGCGGTACTTCCAGAGGCTCCATCATTAGGCCCTGACGATTGATACTGAATAGCATCATTATTATCACCAACTTGAATTGTATGCGCCGAATTATTATCATAAAACTGAGTTTGTGAAGATCCGTTACCTAAACCTACTTGAGTAACTCTAGCCCAGTTGCTTTCGGCATAACCAGCACCAACTAATTGTTTTGCATAGTTTGAACTTCCAGATTGCCAAACAATACTTATGTTAGAATCTCCAAATTGTTCAACATCAGAAACGTTATTATTACCATCTTGGTGAATCCAAGATTGATTATAAGACCCTCCATAACCAAATTGATCGTCAGCACCATCTTGATTTACATTACTTAAATTTCCTGTACCGTATTGTAAAACACTTGCGAAATTCCCTTCACCATCTTGGCCGATGCCACTTACATTATCACTTCCTTCATGATATTGCATGTCTACTTGTTGTACTTCACAATCATTGCAAGGAGCCCAACCACCTTGTGCAAATAAAGAACTTGAAGCAAATAAAAATGCTACACCTAAAAATAAATTTAATTTTTTCATAATAATAAAATTTTAAACGTTAGTAAATTTGTAAATAATAATTAAATTTCATAAAAATTTATAGGGGACTATAACTACTTTAAAAATATGTACAAATACATATGAATGAATGTCTCTATAAACTTCTTACTTGGGGTGTAAAATTTTGTGGGGTGTAAAAATTAATTTTAATTTATTTTAGAACAAATAAAATATATAGTACTCTACACTTATTTAGTATGGGTCTAAATTAAATATAAAAACCTTAATTTCAATATATTAATTATTGAAATTTGCAAAACGTAATATTTATTTAATGAACAGTATGTAATATCACTTTAGTTACATAAAACACATTTTAAGTTAAATAAAAGACTAATTCACCTTAAATTACTTTCTTTTTAGCTGTAATTTATTAACTTATTTTTAGAAATTGAAAAGCTATAACAATGAAGTTATAGCAGCAGAAAGAGATATACAAGAATGTATTGATTTATTAATACTGATTTTATAATTAGTAATTTTTAATAATTAAGGTTTTAAAATCAGATTTTTGAATAATGCTAATATTATTAATTATTGAGTTTTCTCCATAAATTTGTAGATTATTAGCATTTCCCTGTTGAATGATATTAAAATTGGAAGGTGTATTATTGTAATAATTAATAAAATTGTAATAATTGTTATTCCCTAATTGACTAACTGTTTGAGAGTCTGCCACATTTTGTTTAATATCAATTTCATTGTTATTACCTATTTGGTTTAAAGTAATAAAATTACTTTGCTCTTGTTTATTATTATTTGTAGTTGGAGTTCTTTTATTTTCAAGTAAAGCAGATTCATTATTCAATTGAAAATATTGATTTATAATATAGGTATTTTCATCTGTTTGTTGAGCATTACTATTAAAAGAAGTTAAATTAAATAGAAGTAATAAAATAAACATAAAGTAAGAAGTTTTCATGATATTTAGAATTTTTATTTTATTTTTAAAAATAAAAAAGGGAAGAGAAGAATTCTCTCCCCTTTTTATTAAATAATTTACAAATACCTAGAAAGGCATAAAAGCAGTAGATTGAGTTACCAAAGCATGGTTACCCATACCAACTTGATCAACAAAACTTGTGTTCATACCACCCCAAAAAGCATCTTGAGTTACACAGGCACTATTAAAAACACCTAATTGACTAATAGTTGAAGCGTTCATTCCCATAAAACCTGCATCTTGATTTACATCTGCGAAATTATAACTTCCAACTTGAGATATGTTACTAATGTTTGTTCCTCCAAAGGCATCTTGAGTTACACAAGCCAAATTATATCCACCAAAAAATCCTCCAATTTGATTAATAAATGAAGTATTCATACCCCATCCATAAGTAGCTTGATCACTAACTGCAGTATTTCCCCAACCAGTTTGATAAGAAGTTGCAAAATTTGCACCTCCTACTTGATCTTGTTTTGACTCGTTGTCAATTCCCATTTGAACTATAGAAGCATAATTAGGAATTGGCATAAACCAATAAGAAGGATTAAACTGATTTTGTTCTGCATAGTTACCATTACCAACTTGCATCACAGTTGCATTGTTTAAATAACCGTTTTGAGTTTGGAAAGATAAATTTCCAATTCCAGATTGAGTTGCAAGTGCAGAGTTATACCCTGTTCCCCAAGGAATAAGATTTCCACTTACTTGTTTTGCAAAATTAAAAGAACCTGTTTGGTTAATTACGCCAAAATCCATAAATCCATGTTGTTCAGTAATGGCAGTATTTCCATTACCTATTTGATTTACATAAGCATTTTCAAATCCAAATTGAGTCACCCTTGAATAGTTTCCTAAACCAACTTGATGAACCTCAGCATCATTATATCCATAAATCTGATCAACAATACTTAAATTTCCAAATGGCATTCCATATTCTGGACTCAATTGCTGAATTGAACAACCATCACATGTTTGTTGTTGTATTTGTGAAAACAACATACTTGTAGCGAATAATAGCGCTACAGCTAATAATAATTTTTTCATAATAATAAATTTTAAAATGTTAATACTCATTAAAATAATATTTCATATAAATTTACAAGGGAAGGAACTACATTTTAAGAAATCCATTATTTAAAATAATGAGCGACTTAAAAAAAAGCTCTATAAATTTATAAAATGGGATGAAAAAACAATTTTTTGAGGTTTAAACTGTGGAGTGAATTTAATTTTAAAGGATCCTAAAACTATAATAAGAATACACCTATAATTTCTAATACTAATATACATATTAATTTATCTTTTTAAAAGTATTCTTTTATTTTTTTTGCATAAAGCACACTTTTATAAACAATTGGAAACAAATGCATTCTTTTTAACACATTATGAAATGCCACCTTATTGCAACATAATTGTTTAATCTTAAATAAAAAAAAGGGGGAATTACCCCCCTTTTTTTGTTAAATTTTATATAATTTAATTCGGATTTCAATTAATTATCTTAATGTCCACCTTCACCTCCACAGTTTCCACTTCCATCTCCTCCACCTCCGTGTTGACTTACATTAGAAGTTATTCCTGATCCATTATGAAAAACATTACTTGTGTTTCCCATTCCTCGTTGAGTAACTTCAGAAGTATTATAGGAACCTAACTGCATTGTGTAACTTACGTTAAATTTACCGTGTTGTTCAGTTGTAGCTGTATTATTATTTCCAAACTGATTTGTTATGCTCAATCCACCATGACCATGTTGTTCTGTATTAGCAATATTATCATTACCAAATTGGTATTCCCAAGAATCATTTGAATTACCCGTTTGGAAAGTTGTTTGATCATTATCATTACCTATTTGAAGAACAAAACTTTCATTTGTTTTACTATCTTGTGTAGTTGAAGAGCTGTTGCCTTCACCAAATTGAGTTGTTGTACTAAAACTACCATTACCAGCTTGTTTTGTAAATGCCGTATTTCCATCTCCAACTTGCAACGTATAACTTAAAACATTATGCCCTTCTTGTTCTGTAGTAGAAGTATTTCTTTCTCCAAATTGAGCTGTATAAGCATCATTTCCATTTCCTTTTTGGTCTGTAGTTTGTGTATTTCTGTATCCATCTTGGTAAACATAACTTTCATGAGCTTCAGTTACCTCACCTTCCTCAGCTGTCATTAGCTCTGGCTCATCGCTTCCACCTTCTTCTCCACCGCCTTTTTGAGATGTTGTAGATTTATTCACATACCCATTTTGATATTCATAAGCTTCATGATTTGTTCCTCTTTGGTCTACATCAGACATGTTTCCACTTCCAAATTGATGTTGTAATGTATAATTTGATTTTCCGTGTTGTTCAGCAATAGCACTATTTTTAGTTATTCCCCAATTAGAAGCTTTTTGAACTTGAACTGTTCTGTTTTCAGATCCTTTTTGAATTATACTTGCACTATTACCTCCCCAAGAATACCAATTTGCACCTGATTGATTTTGGATTGCTTCATTTGCATGTCCATCTTGATCTATGCTACCAATATTATAAAAATCACGTTGTGTTTGACGTGCATAATTTCCATTAGCAACTTGCTTAATTTCCGCTGTACTCCAATGAGACCCAACCTGATCAACATTTGCTTCATTTAAATGCCCCTTTTGATCTACATTAGCAGTATTGAACCATCCAAATTGATCAATGTCAGAATCATTTGTGTTTCCACGTTGTTCTACTGTTGAAGCATTATTTTTCCCTTGTGAATTTACATCACTGGTATTTGATTGTGCATAAATTAATGATGTTGCCATCATTGTTATTACTAAAATAGATAATAATTTTTTCATAATAATAAAATTTAAATGTTAATACTAATTAAAATAATATTCCATATAAATTTATAGGGAAAATAACTACATTTTAAGAAAGCTATTAGTTAACACATAACAATATGATAACTTTAAGCAACTTTAAAAAAGCGCTATAAACTTATAAAATGGGGATAAACAATTTTGTGAGGTTTAAACTGTGGAGTTATTTTAATCAAGAGATTAGAAATTATAAACGTATACATTTATAATTTCTAGTACTAAGATAAATACTAATTTGTCATCTTAAAAGTATTTTTTCTCATAATTTGCAAAAAGCAAGTTTTAATAAATAATTGGAAATAAAGTTATTGTTTATACGTTACTTTAATTACATAACTAATCATTTATCAGAATAATTCAACATAAATTATTAAATATTGGATACTTAATTTTATAATTATTTAAACAAAAAAATCCCGCAATATGCGGGATTTTTTTGTTTAAATAAAATTTTCTTAGTTTATCTTGTAAATAATAACTCTCTATATTTAGTTAATGGCCACAACTCATCATCAATCATCAATTCTAATTTATCACAATGTAATCTAATCTCATCAAAAAATGGTTTTACTTTAAAGCAATATGCATCAGCCATTGCTTCAATATTTTCTAATTTATTTGCTTTTTTACGCGCATCAATCATTTTATCAATTTTGGAATGTATTCCTTCAATATGCTCAGAAATTCTTTTAATTAACAAAATTTGTTCTGCAGCATGTTTTTCAAAATCTGTTCCAAAAATTTCTTTTAAGCCCGTAACATTTTTAATTAACAAGTTTTGGTAACGAACCGCTGTTGGAACCACATGATTACCAGCAATATCACCTAAAACACGAGATTCTATTTGAATACGCTTTGTATACTCTTCCATTTCAACTTCATAGCGTACCACAGTTTCAACCTTACTCATCACATTCATTTCTTCAAATAAATCAATTGTTTTTTTAGAAATTTTAGCTTTTAATGCCTCGGGTGTTGTTTTATTATTACTTAAACCTCTTTTCTTTGCTTCTTTTTCCCATTCAATTCCGTAACCATTTCCTTCAAATAAAATTCTTTTAGATGCTTTTATGTATTCTCTTAGTACATTAAAAACGGCTTCATCTTTCTTTAAATCTTTCGTATCTATTAATTTATCAACTTCTATTTTAAAATCTTTTAACTGTTTCGCAACTATTGTGTTTAAAACTTTCATTGGTTTTGCACAGTTAGCTGTTGAGCCAACAGCTCTAAATTCAAATTTATTACCTGTAAACGCAAATGGAGATGTTCTGTTTCTATCTGTATTGTCTAATAACACATCAGGAATTTTACCCACAACGTTTAGTTTAAGGTCTGTTTTTTCTTCAGGAGAAAGTTTTCCATTTGTTACATTCTCTAGTTCATCTAAAACTTTGGTTAATTGAGCTCCAATAAAAACTGAAATAATTGCTGGTGGTGCTTCATTAGCTCCTAATCTATGATCATTACTTGCTGATGCTATAACAGCTCTCAACAATTCTTCATTTTCATTAACAGCTTTAATTGTGTTAATAAAGAATGTCAGAAATTGAAGATTGCTCATTGGAGTTTTTCCTGGTGATAACAAATTAATACCTGTGTCTGTTGATAATGACCAGTTATTATGTTTTCCTGAACCATTTACACTAGAAAAGGGTTTTTCATGCAGTAGCACTTTAAAATGATGACGTGCAGCAACTTTTCCCATTAAATCCATTAATAATGAATTATGATCTACTGCTAAATTTGCTTCTTCATAAATAGGTGCCAATTCAAACTGGTTTGGGGCTACCTCATTATGACGTGTTTTTACAGGAATTCCCAACAACATACACTCGGTTTCCAAATCGCGCATAAAATTCAATGCTCTACCAGGAATTGAACCAAAATAATGATCATCTAACTGTTGCCCTTTTGCAGGCGAATGCCCCAATAATGTTCTACCTGTTAACATAATGTCAGGCCTACTTTCGGCTAAAGCTTTATCTATTAAAAAATATTCTTGTTCCCAACCAAGTGACGAAGTTACTTTTTTTACATTTTTATCGAAATATTTACAAACAGCAGTTGCTGAAGAATCCAAAGCTTGTAAAGCTCTTAACAAAGGTGTTTTATTATCTAAAGCTTCCCCTGTATATGCCACAAATATGGTTGGTATACTTAAAGTAGTACCATACACAAATGCCGGTGATGTTGGATCCCAAGCAGTGTAGCCTCTTGCTTCAAACGTATTTCTTATTCCTCCATTTGGAAAACTTGAAGCATCTGGTTCTTGTTGCACCAATTCATTTCCTCCAAATCTTTCAATAGCCATACCTCCTCCAATAGTTTCAAAAAAAGCATCATGTTTTTCTGCAGTTGCTCCAGTTAACGGTTGAAACCAATGTGTATAATGTGTCACTCCTTTAGACATAGCCCATTCTTTCATTGCTGAAGCTACTTGATTCGCAATTTTTCGATCAATTTTAGTACCATCATCAATAGCGCTCATTACACCTTTAAAGGCATCTTTAGTTAAATATTGGCGCATTGTATTTTCATTAAACACGTTTTGACCAAATAATTCTGATCTTTTTATACTTTCAATAACTTCAACAGGTTTTCTGTTAGAAGCATCGGTTAAAGCTTGAAATCTTAATCTTGCCATATTCTAAATTTTAAATTGTTCAACAAATATAAACTTTTTAGTAGAATAATTATTATCATTTTTCATTAAATAATTCATTTAAGTTGAATTATTCTATATTAACCCCAAAAAAAATAGGGTATCCATAAAAATATTGATCTCAATAACATTTACACCCCTTATATTTTTATTATATGATGAAAATATTTATTTTTGTCAAACATTTTGTATTTAATAAAACAAGAATTTATATGAGCAAATCAAAATTAGAATACATTTGGTTAGATGGGCATCAACCAACTCAAGAATTAAGAAGTAAAACAAAAGTTGAAAATGACTTTAGTGGAAAATTGGAAGATTGTAGCATTTGGTCTTTTGACGGTTCTTCTACTGAACAAGCTGAAGGTGGTTCTTCTGACTGTTTACTTAAACCTGTAGCTATTTATCCTGATCCGTCAAGACGCAATGGTTATTTAGTTATGTGTGAAGTATTAAATGCTGATAAAACCCCTCACGTATCAAATCATCGTGCAACAATTGATGATGATGATAACGATTTTTGGTTTGGTTTTGAGCAAGAATATTTCTTAATGGATTCTAAAACTGATTTACCTTTAGGTTTCCCACGTGGGGGATTCCCTGGGCCACAAGGGAAATACTATTGTTCAGTTGGAGGTAGATATACTTGGGGTAGAGATTTTGTTGAAGAACATGCAGACCTATGTATTGATGCTGGACTTAACTTTGAAGGAATTAACCAAGAGGTTGCTCCTGGACAATGGGAATTTCAATGTTTTGCACAAAGCGCTAAAACTGCCGGTGATGAAATTTGGGTAGCAAGATATTTATTAAATAGATTGTCAGAAAAATACAATTACTATATTGAATTACATCCAAAACCTGTAAAAGGAGACTGGAACGGTTCTGGTATGCATGCAAACTTTTCAAATACTACTTTAAGAACTTGTGGATCTAAAGAAATTTATAGTAAAATTTGCGAAGCATTTAGACCTTTAACAGACGAGCATATTGGCGTTTATGGTGCATATAATGATGAAAGATTAACAGGATTGCATGAAACAGCTCACGTTTCAGATTTCTCTTATGGAGTATCTGACAGAGGTGCCTCAATCCGTATTCCTATTATTACTGTTGAAAAAGGATGGAAAGGTTGGTTAGAAGACCGTCGTCCTGCTTCAAATGCTGACCCATATAAAGTTGCATCAAGAATTATTAGAACTGTTAATTCAGCTAAATTATAATTTTTACAACTTTTATTAAACTAAAAAACACTGCAATTGCAGTGTTTTTTAGTTTAATAAATAAACCTGATTTTATTTAAACATTCTTACAATAAAGAACAAATATAAAGCTAACAAAATGAGTCCTTCTTTCCAAGTCAATTTCATTTTAACTGGTGCAAAAACCAATGGAAATATCAAAAATGAAATTCCTAACATCCAAAAAATATCATTTGATAACAATCCTTGATCTACAACCGTAACATCAGTTATCATTGAAGTTACACCTAATACCCCTAAAATATTAAACACATTAGAACCAATTAAATTACCCAAGGAAATTGCCTTTTCTTTTTTAAGTACCGCAATAACAGAAGCTGCCAATTCCGGAATACTTGTACCTACAGAAACAATTGTAATTCCTATTATTCTTTCACTTACATTAAAGTTTTTTGCCATACCTACAGCTCCATCAATTAATAATTCTGACCCTCCCCAAAGTGCAACACCACCAATAACTAAAAACAACACTACTTTATTTAAGGGTAATTCTACATCATCATCAGGCATTTCATCTACAACAGCTGTTTTTTGAAATTTCAATAAATAAATTAAAAATATTAGCAGGAAAGAAAACAAAATAATTCCTTCATAACGTTCTAATACACCATCAAAAGCAATAAAAAAATAAAATAACACTGATGAAATCATCATTACAGGCCAATCTGTTTTATAAAAACTTTTCTCTACACTTATGGTTGAAATTAAAATAGTAATTCCTAAAACCAATCCTAAATTGGCAATATTTGAACCTATCACATTTCCAAAAGCAATATCCGCATGACCATCTAATGCCGATTTTATACTTACAATAAGCTCAGGCGCAGAAGTTGCAAAAGAAACTACTGTCATTCCTATTACTATTTTAGGGATTTTTAAACGAAGTGACAATCCAACTGCTGCTTTCAACAACCAGTTACCTCCTAATATCAACAACACCAAGCCAATTCCAATAAATAGAATATTCATAAAATATATTTTTGGCAAATATAAAAGAAATAATATTCTATTTACAATTCACTTATAATTTAGACAAACTTAAAAATTTGTTAAATAACTACCTTTATAGTTGTGTAACTATAAAAATAGTTTACGTTTGTAATGCGTTAAGGATTGAAGTGGCATCCTTTTTATTTTTTATTAATAAAAAGATATAACGAAAAGCCTGACGCGAGTGAAACGAAGCGGAACGCACAAATATTTAATAGATGGAAAAACTAACCAATAAAGAAGAAGAAATAATGCACGTTTTATGGACGCTTACTAAAGCTTTTGTAAAAGAAGTTGTTGCTGAATTACCAATGCCAAAACCACATTACAACACAGTTTCAACAGTAATTAGAAAAATGGAGGATAAAGGGTATGTAAAACATGAAGCCTTTGGAAACACACACAGATATTATCCTGCTATATCAAAAGAAGAATATCGGAAAAATTATTTTTCAAGTGCTACACAAAATTATTTTGAAAATTCCTACAAAAATGTAGTCTCCTTTTTTGCGAAAGAAGAAAAAATAAGCGCTGATGAATTACGTGAAATTATTAAACTTATTGAAAGTAAAAACAACCAATAATTATGGACTATTTATTAAAGGCTAGCGGAATAGTTTTAATACTTTTCTTATTTTATTATGTATTCTTAAAAAATGAGACTTTTTTTAAGTCAATTAGAAGTTATTTTATCATTGGATTATTAATAGTATTAACAATTCCCTTGATTGATATACCTATTTATGTTGAAACTATTAAATCTCAACTAAACTTGCTTAATTATGAAGAAATTGCTTCCACAAACATTACTGAACAAACTATTAATTGGACTCAAATCTTTATTTTCATATATTTAATTGGTGTAGTTTTTTTTACTTTAAAATTTTTAATGCAATTAATTTCATTAGGGAATTTAATTTCAAAACATCAATTAACAAAGCAAGGCAACTATTATTTTGTTGAAACTTCAAAAAACATTTCACCATTTTCATTTTTTAACATTATAATTTATAACAAATCACAATTCAATATTGATGAACTTGAGCAAATTATAAATCATGAAAAAGCACACGTGCAACAGTGGCATTCTATTGACACACTTTTAGCTCACTTATTAGTAATTACGCTATGGTTTAATCCGTTTGTTTGGTTATATAAAAAGGCAGTTCAACAAAATCTTGAATTTTTAGCTGATGCATATGCATTAGAACTAGCAGATAATCACAAATTATATCAATTTACTTTATTAAAAACCTGTGGAGCAAATTACTGCACAGAAATAACAAACAATTTTTACAATTCATTAATTAAAAAACGCATTATTATGTTACAAAAAAATCGTTCTACATCAAAAAATCAATGGAAATATGCTTTATTGCTACCTTTACTAACAGCATTTGTATTTACCTTCAACACTAAAGTAATTGCTCAAGAAAAAAAAGTAATAGAAATTGAAGAAATCAACAATGAACTGATTGAATTAATTATTGACAAAAATACTTCTGATGAAACATTAAACGAAGAAAAAATAACTTTCAAACAAGAATTCGATATTACCATATCATTTAAAGGAATCAAACGAAATGCTAATAATGAAATAACTGCAATTAAAATTGATGCAAAAGGGAAAAATTTAAAATCAAAATTTGAAAACGCAAGTTCTGAACCAATAAAGGCAATTAAAATTTCATATAATTCTGATTACAACTCACTAAATATAAGTAACCTGAGTAAGGTTTACAAAAATAGTTATACTTATACAATACATGAAGATAACGATAGTGCTAAAAAAGTAAAATTCAAACCAAATAAAGATGACAATTATGCTTTTGTAACTTCAGATGGTAAAACAAAACTATGGAAAACAAAAGGAGATAGTAAAAATGTATGGGTTCAAGAACAAGGCAAAGAAAGCAACATTAAAGTTGAAGTAATTGAACTTAAAGAAGGAGAACGTGAAGTAAAAGTAATCCATGAAATAAATAAGGATGAAATAAATGAGGACATAGAAATAGAAATTAATGAAGACAGTGCATCTGAAAATGTTTTTGTGATTAAAACTGATCGTGACAAAAAAAATAAACAAAAAATTACCAAAAAAGAAAATTTAATTTTTGTAAGCTCCGGAAGTGAAGAGCCGATAACTTTTGTTGATGGTAAAGAAGTTTCAACTGAAGAAATGAAAAACATTGAACCAGATACAATAGAAAAAATAGAAGTATTAAAAGGGAACTCTGCAACAGATAAATATGGTGAAAAAGGAAAAAATGGGGTTATTTTAATTACTATCAAAAAGCAATAAAACTATCGTAATTTAATTGTAAACTATCCATTTCTAAATTTAGAAAAGGATAGTTTTTTTATACTAAAAAGATAGAAACCCTTATTTTAATCAATCTAAGAGACAAAACCTCCTTTACTTTTAAAAAACAATCTAAAACCGCTCATTATTTACTTACAATTTTAAACAATAAAATAATATATAATTACAGTTTAAAACATTATTATAGTAATTTACAAAAACTCACAAATCAATTCTGTCTTTTAATTTAAAATTAGAAGTTAATTTAATTAATACCCTACAAAATTATTGGAGACAAGCAAAAAGTAGTCATATCTTGAATAAAGAATTAATTCAAAAATCAATTTACTAACCTAAAACCTACTTACATGATTACAATCTTCATCCTAATAACAGAGTTAATTTTAACATTTATTAACTTATTATATTAACTTAAAAATTGAATCTGCAATCTTTTTTTGATTTGCGTTCATTAAAATTTCCACAAAATGTGGAAATTTTTTTTTAATCAGTATATTTACATCATGAATAAACAACTCTTCAGAATTTTAGCGAAAATTAATAAAATTGTACTACCAAGCTTCACTAAAAACAAGCTTGATATGGCAAAAGCAAAAAAATGGCAAATGGCTATTATTGGATGGCGATATTTTGTTACAAAAAATAGTTTGTGAAATAATTAAAAAATAGTATATTTGCAGCCTCAAAATGGCCTCGTGGCGCAACTGAATAGCGCACTTGATTACGGCTCAAGAGGTTACTGGTTTGAATCCAGTCGAGGTCACTACAAAAAAAAAGAGTTACAAAAATGTAACTCTTTTTTTTATGGAATATGTTTACATCTAAATGAGCAAATCCAAATATACAAAAACTAAAAAAATGAATAATTAAAAGTATAAATTCACTTTCAATTATTCATTTAAATCTTTTATATAGCTAAATATAATATAAATCAAATTTAACTCAACATTAATGGTATTATATTGCTAAAACAGAATTTTCTTCTGCGTCAAGACCATTATTTACATATTTATCAGCACTATCATCATTTACCCACTTTTCACCATCTAATAAATACTTAAATTGATACTCTTTTTCAGAAGGCAAATCAATAACAACTTTAAAAGAACCATCTTTCAATTTTTTCATATTTATAGGCTCAGCTGTATTCCAGTTATTAAACTCACCTAATAAATCAACTTTACTTGCACCAGCAGCAGCTCCTTTTTCCATTAAAAATGTAACTTTACAAACTGGTTTACTTTTTAAATATTGCTTTTTTAAACTCATAACATTAATTTTAATTTATCTTACAAATTTAACTTTGAATAGCGTTATATTATACAACTCCTTTTTCTTATTTATATTCTATATTAACACTTAGTTCGCAAATTATACATATCTAGTTAAATTTAAACATTAATTCTTCTATTTAGAATAAAATTTGTTATTCCAATCAATTACTTTGCAATATTATTAATTATCCACATATTTTAACACTCTAAAATGATTATCTTCAAAAAATCACCTGATATCGTTATTTTATCTTAAAAAAATCAAATATATTTATATCTTTAAAAATTATCAATTTAATATCAATAACTTCAAATTCTATGGAACAAAATTTTAAAATAAAGGTAAATGACTCATTTTATAACAATTTTAAAAGTTCTGATATCAATGAATTAGATGTAATAAAACTATCAAAGTCAAAATTTCACGTAATAAATAACCATAAATCTTTCGATATTAAAATAGAAAAATCTGATTTTCTAAAAAAAGAATACATTATACAAGTTAATTCTAACAACTATACCATTAAAATATCCAATCAACTAGACATACTCATTAAAGAAATGGGCTTATCAATAGGTTCAGCCAAAAAAATAAATGATATTAAAGCTCCAATGCCAGGTCTTATATTAAGTGTAAATGTGAAAGAAAAACAAAAAATAAAGGAAGGAGAAACCTTATTAATTCTTGAAGCTATGAAAATGGAGAATGCTATTGCATCACCAAAAGATGGTGTTATTAAAACCATACATATAAAAAGTGGAGGAACTGTTGAAAAAGGAGAACTTATGATTGAATTTGAATAAAATTACTTTACTACTCTATTTAATTTCAAAATTTCTAAAATTTTAAACAGCATTCAAATGAAAAAAATATTAATTGCAAACAGAGGTGAGATAGCGATTAGAGTTATGAAAACTGCTCAAAAAATGGGTATTAAAACAGTTGCTGTATATTCAGAAGCAGATAGAAATGCGCCTCACGTTAGATTTGCTGATGAAGCTGTTTGTATAGGCGAAGCACCTTCAAATAAATCATACCTTTTAGGAGATAAAATTATCGAAGAAGCCAAAAAATTAAATGTAGATGGAATTCATCCTGGTTATGGTTTTCTAAGTGAAAATGCGAAGTTTGCTGAATTATGCGAACAAAATAATATTATTTTTATTGGTCCTAAATCAAAATCTATTAGAATGATGGGCGATAAATTAGCGGCAAAAGATGCTGTTAAAGATTATAATATTCCTATGGTTCCTGGTGTTGATAGAGCTGTAACCGACCCAAAAGAGGCTTCTGAAATAGCAAGAACAATTGGGTTTCCAATTTTAATAAAAGCGTCTGCAGGTGGTGGAGGTAAAGGAATGCGTATTGTTGAAAAAGAACAAGATGTTGAAGAACAAATGGCTAGAGCAATTAGTGAAGCAACTTCAGCCTTTGGTGATGGTTCCGTTTTTGTTGAAAAATATATTACTTCACCTCGTCATATAGAAATTCAAGTTTTGGCTGATAGTCATGGGAATGTGTTACATTTTTTTGAAAGAGAATGTAGTATTCAACGTCGTCATCAAAAAGTTATTGAAGAAGCTCCATCTTCAATTTTAACACCTGAATTAAGAGAGAAAATGGGACAAGCAGCCATTAAAGTGGCAAAATCATGTGATTATTTAGGTGCTGGTACCGTTGAATTTTTAGTTGATAGTGACTTAAATTTCTATTTTCTAGAAATGAATACTCGCTTACAAGTTGAACATCCAGTTACAGAATTAATCTCAGGAGTAGATTTAGTTGAACTTCAAATTAAAATTGCACGAGGCGAAGCAATAACATTAAAACAAGAAGATTTAAAAATAAATGGACACGCACTTGAGTTACGTGTGTATGCTGAAGACCCTATGAATAATTTTTTTCCAAGCATTGGAAATTTAAGTACCTATAAAATTCCTATTGGTGAAGGTATAAGAGTTGATGATGGTTTTGAAGAAGGAATGGATATTCCAATTTATTACGACCCAATGTTATCAAAATTAATTACTTATGGTAAAACTAGAGATGAAGCAATTCAATTAATGATAAAAGCAATTGATAACTATAAAATTGAGGGTGTTAAAACAACCTTGCCATTTGGTAAATTTGTATGCCTACATGAAGCATTTCGGTCCGGAAACTTTGATACTCATTTTGTAAAAAACTACTACACACCTGAAAAACTTCAAGCCGAATTAAATGCAGAAGAAAAAATAGCAGCTTTAATAGCGCTAAAAATATATTTAGAAGATCAAAAAATTGTAAGAATTCCTCTTAACTAACTAATTATAAAATTCAATAGTATGGATTCTAAAATTGAAAAATTAAATAAAAGAGTTGCATTATCTCATTTAGGTGGCGGAGATGAACGAATTAAAAAACAGCACACAAAGAAAAAATTAACAGCAAGAGAACGCATAGATTATTTATTAGATGAAAGTTCATTTGAAGAAATGGGCGCTTTAGTAACTCATAGAACTACCGATTTTGGAATGGATAATGAAATCTATTTTGGAGATGGTGTTGTAACTGGTTATGGAACTATTGACAGAAGGTTAGTATATGTTTTCGCACAAGATTTCACTGTTTTTGGCGGCTCTTTATCTGAAACAAACGCCGAAAAAATTTGCAAAATAATGGATCAAGCTATAAAAGTTGGTGCTCCATTAATTGGTTTAAATGATTCTGGAGGTGCACGAATTCAGGAAGGTGTAAGATCACTTGGTGGATATGCTGATATTTTTTACAGAAATGTACAAGCTTCAGGTGTAATACCGCAACTTTCAGCAATTATGGGTCCTTGCGCAGGTGGTGCAGTTTATTCTCCTGCTATGACCGATTTTACCTTTATGGTTGAAGATACTAGTTATATGTTTGTAACTGGGCCAAATGTAGTAAAAACAGTTACCAATGAAGAGGTTACCGCTGAAGAATTAGGTGGTGCAAGTACACATTCAACAAAATCAGGCGTTACACATATTACATCTGCAAATGACATTCAATGTTTGTCAGCAATAAAAACGTTGTTAAGTTATATTCCTCAAAATAATAAAGAAACTACTAAAAAATTACGGTTTGATTTGGGTGATGAATTAAGATTAAATCTTGAAACCATTATCCCAGAAAACCCTAATAAACCTTATGATATGCACGAGGTTATAAAAGGTATTATTGATGAAAATTCATTCTTTGAAATTCATAAAGATTTTGCAGGAAATATTCTAGTAGGTTTTGCCCGTTTAGCTGGTAGAAGTATTGGAATAGTAGCCAACCAACCAATGAATTTAGCTGGCTGTTTAGATGTGAATAGCTCTGTAAAAGGAGCTCGTTTTACACGCTTTTGCGATTCTTTTAATATCCCGTTATTAGTATTGGTTGATGTACCAGGGTTTTTACCTGGGACTGATCAAGAATGGAATGCAATTATAACTAACGGCGCCAAATTATTGTATGCATTTAGCGAAGCTACAGTTCCACGTATTACAGTTATTACTCGTAAAGCCTATGGAGGTGCTTATGATGTAATGAATTCTAAACATATTGGAGCTGACATGAATTTTGCTTGGCCAACTGCCGAGATTGCTGTGATGGGTGCAAAAGGTGCAGCTGAAATTATTTTTAAAAACGAAATTAATTCAGCTCAAAACCCAGAAGAAAAGCTAATAGAAAAAGAAACCGAATATGCTTACAAATTTGCAGACCCTTATGATGCTGCCAGTCGTGGTTTTATTGATGAAATAATTTACCCTAAATACACAAGAAGAAAATTAATTAAAGCATTTCAAATGTTGGAAGGAAAAGAACTAAACTTACCCAAAAAGAAGCATGGGAATATTCCTTTGTAAATTATCTATTCAACAATAAAAAGGCTAAAATTTATATATAAATTTTAGCCTTTTTATAATTTTACTTTTACAAATTACCAATTCACCACTACTATAGAACCTTTAGCCATTATGTATTAGCCCACAACATTTCTTGAATTTTATACCACTTTTACAAGGACAAGGGTCATTTCTACCAATTCTAAAATTATTTTTTTTCATATTTTTAGACAACATATCCTGATTGAAAATTTGTTCTAGTAAATCATATAAATCTGGATGTTTTCTGGCAAGTAATTTCGGGCGTTCAAAAAAATACTCACTAGCTACTGAAAAAAATTCTGCTTTATTCGTTCCTCCGTATGGGTTAATATCTGATTGCTTTTCATAAATTTCATCAATCTTATTATTGATAAGGTCTAACCAAGGAATTACATATTGCTTTTCTAATAAAAGTGTAGGAATTCCATCAATATATCCATCACTTTTATCAATTAAATGGATAAATTCATGAATGGCTGTATTTTTTTTATCTAATTCATTTTCAAATCCATGTCTTAATGCCTGTTTTGAAAGCACCATTATACCTTCCATATAACCACTTCCTACCATTCCTAAGATATTTCTACCAGAACCTTTAGTTTCAAATTCTGTATTAAACATTGTAGGGTATAATAAAACTTCTTGAATGTTCCTATATTTCCAATTATCAAATTCAAAAATTGGGATTATTGCACTGGATGCTACAAGCAGTTTATCTGTTATATCAATACTTACTTCTATTCCTGTAATTCTACAATTCAAAAGAAATTCTTGAACTTTATATTCAAATCTTCTTTTATCGTCTTCAACTAATGAATTATAAAATGCAATATTTTTTATAAGAATTAATCTCCATTCCTCATTGAATAAGGTTTTCGGTTCTATCCATTCTAACTTTTTTTTATTATTTCTTCTAAACACAAAAAAAACAATTAACACTACAGAAGCTACACTAAAAACAAAAACCATATACTAATTATAAAACTTATGGCAAGATAAAAAATAAATAAACGAATGAGTACATTTTATCCCAAGCCTAACAGTTTAACATAAAAAAACTCTTGAAAAATTTCAAGAGTTTTTTTTAATTAGTTATTTTTTAACGTCAAACCAATAAAGAATTTTTAATATTGGTTTTTTATATTATTTCAGCAGACAGTCCTTTGGATAATAACATGGTACATCGAGGTTTTAAATCGTTATACTCCCCTGTTTTAACAGTACATTTACCTTTATAATGCACTAAAATTGCACATTGCTCAGCTTGCTCTAATGTATGGTCACAAATATCTATCAATGAATCAATTACATGGTCAAAAGTATTTACATCATCATTAAATAACACAATCTCATTTAGATTGGTTTCTTCTTCCAATACATCAACGTCTTCTTGTATTTTTCTTTTTGTACTCATGCAGCAAAAATAGTAATTATTTTAGATACTTCAAAGATACCCAGTTATTTCGCTCAATTATTTTATCTAAAGTCAAACCATATTTTGAAACTTCTTTATCAATTATTGGAATATCTTCTTGATAAAATCCGCTAAATAAAATGACACCTTCATCATTTAAACAATTTATATAAGACGCCATATCATTCAATAAAATATTTCTGTTAATGTTTGCAATAATAACATCATACTTTTTATTCATCAAAAGTGAAGCATCACCTTCAAAAACTGAAATATGCTTACAATTATTTCGCTCTACATTCTCTATAGAATTCTCATAACACCAAGCATCAATATCAATAGCATCAATTGGCTGAGCTCCTTTCATTTCAGCAAAAATGGCTAAAATTCCAGTTCCACAACCCATATCCAATGTTTTTTTATTTGTCAAATCTAATTGTAATAAATGCTGAACCATCATATGTGTAGTTTCATGATGACCTGTACCAAAACTCATTTTTGGCTCAATAACAATATCATATTTTAAATTTGGATTTTCATGAAAAGGAGCTCTTATACTCACTATATCATCAACCTGAATTTGATTGAAATTTTTCTCCCACTCACTATTCCAATTAATTTGTTCAATAACTTCTTCTTCAAAAGTAATTTTAAACTCCTCAGAATTTAAAATTTGAATATCATTTAAAATTTCAGCATTCCAATCCTTTTCTTGAATGTAAGCATTTACTCCATCTTCATTTTCTACAAAACTTTCAAAACCTTCTTCCCCCAATTGAGCTATTAAGATTTCAGTTCCTGGTTCTTTTGGTGATACTTTAAAAATGTATCCAATATAATTTATCATACATGTAATTTATTACAAAATGCAAAAATACGGTTTCCTTTCATAATGAAAGAAAACCGTATCTATATTTTAAATTATTTTTTAAAATCTACTTAAAATGATTTTGCCAATGTAATAAAGTTCTCAGCATTTAAAGCCGCACCACCAATTAATCCACCATCAACATCTTCTTTTGAGAAAATTTCTTTAGCATTACCTGGGTTTACACTTCCTCCATATAAAATAGAAACGTTCTCAGCTATATCATCATTAAATTCATCAGCAACAATTTTTCTAATAAAAGCGTGCATTTCCTGAGCTTGTTCTGGAGATGCAGTTTCTCCTGTTCCAATTGCCCAAACTGGTTCATATGCCAAAATAATAGAATCCCAAGCTGATGCTTCTAAATGAAATAAGCCATTTCTAATTTGGCTTTCAACAACATCAAAATGTTTATTGGCTTTTCTTTCTTCTAAAACTTCTCCAAAACAAAAAATGATTTCCATATTATTTGCCAAAGCTGCATCAACTTTTTTCGCTAACATAGCATCGGTTTCACCAAAATATTCACGTCTTTCAGAATGCCCTAAAATAACAATTTTAACACCTACAGATTTTAACATTTCTGCAGAAACTTCACCTGTAAAAGCTCCACTTTTTTCAAAATGCATATTTTGAGCCGCTACTTCAACTTTGGTTCCTTTAGCTTTATTGGCAACTTTTGCTAAACTTACAAATGTAGGAGCAACAATAACTCTTGTGTTTTTAAGTTTTTCTTTTTTAAGACCTTTGACAATCTTTTTAACCAATGATTTAGAGGCCTCCAAATCGTTATTCATTTTCCAGTTTCCTGCTACTATTTGTTTTCTCATGGTATTATATTTTACTTTTATCGTTCAAATTAATATTACAAATTTACAATTTAATGCTTACAAATAATCCTAATAATAGTATGATTGCGCAATCGTTTTCGATTTATAAAAAAACGAATTCAAAAAATATTGATTGCATTATTTAGTAAACAAATATAACTTAAAGTATTAAAATTACTACTTTTGCTTCATCCTTTACTTAAGCCTATGAACATACAAGAGCTAATTACCCAGATTCAAGAAAAAAAATCATTTTTATGCATTGGGTTAGATGTAGATTTAACCAAAATTCCAACACATTTATTAGCTGAACAAGATCCTATTTTCGAGTTTAATAAGCAAATAATTGACGCAACGCACCATTTAGCTGTTGCCTATAAACCGAATACTGCTTTTTATGAAGCATATGGTATTAAAGGCTGGCAAGCTTTAGAAAAAACTATTAATTATTTAAACGTTAATTATCCTGAAATTTTCACAATTGCTGATGCAAAACGTGGAGATATCGGAAATACTTCAACAATGTATGCAAAAGCATTTTTTGAAGATTTAAATTTTGATTCCGTTACGGTTGCACCCTATATGGGAAGCGATTCCGTTGAACCATTTTTGGCTTTTAAAAATAAAATAACCATTCTTTTAGCTTTAACTTCTAATAAAGGCGGATTGGATTTCCAAGGATTAAAAACTGAAAAACAAGAAATTTATAAAGAAGTTTTAAAAACTGCTTTGACTTGGAAGAATTCAGAAAACTTAATGTTTGTAATTGGTGCAACAAAAGCTGAATATTTTTCAGAAGTTAGAAAAATAGTTCCAAATCATTTTTTATTGGTTCCTGGTGTTGGTGCTCAAGGAGGAAATTTACAAGAAGTGTGTAAATACGGATTGAATAAAGATTGCGGCTTATTAATAAATTCTTCAAGAGGTATTATTTATGCTGGAAATGATGAAAATTTTGCAAAAGAAGCACAAAAAGAAGCATTGAAGTTACAACAAGAAATGGAACAAATATTAAATGAAAATAATTAAAGATCAATTAGGAAGAGAAATTACGCTGAAAAATACGCCAAAAAGGATTGTTTCATTAGTACCATCACAAACTGAATTATTGTGTGATTTTGCTTTAGAAAACGAATTAGTTGGAATCACTAAATTTTGTATTCATCCTTATCATTTAAAATCTACAAAAACCATTGTTGGAGGCACAAAAAAAGTAGATTTTGAAAAAATTAAAGCATTAGAACCCGATTTTATTTTATGCAATAAGGAAGAAAATACATACGATATGCTTCCTGAACTTGAAAAAATAGCACCTACTTATTTTTCAGATGTTAACAATTTAAATGATTCCATAGATCTTATTTTACACTTAGGCTCCATCTTTAATAGAAGAACCGAAAGTGATAATTTAGCACACAAAATAGAGTTCAAACTAGCTGATTTTAAACAATTTATTAAAAACAAACCAACCAGAAAGGTTGCTTATTTTATTTGGGCAAAACCTTGGATGGTTGTTGGAAATGACACCTATATTAATGAAATGCTCAAATTAAATAAGTTTGAAAACATTTATGACACTATGAGTCGTTATCCAAAAGTTGAAATTAACAAAATCAGACATGAAGGAGATCCTGATGTTGTAATACTATCATCAGAACCTTTTCCTTTTAAAGATGAACACGCAATGGAAATAGCTTCTTTCACAAACCGTTCTATTACAGTTTTTGGCGATGGCGAAATGTTTAGTTGGCCAGGATCTAGAATGCTTTTAGCATTTGATTATTTTAAAGAATTACACAAAAAATTAGAAAGTCATTTTTAATTTAAAACTTCATTCTGCTCAGTTAAAGTCCGCCGTAGCCATAACATTAGAACAACAGCCAACAAACCTAAACCTGTCATTAAATACCAATTAGCCTCAAAACCAAACCTATCAATAACTTCCATTCCTGTTTTTGCACTAAAAATATGCGCTGTTGAAAAAGCCATAGAATATAAAGCTAAATAGCGTCCTTCTTTACCAGAAGGAGCTCTACTCATAGCAAAATTGTTTGTAAACGGAAAAGCCAACATTTCACCAAAAGTTATAAATAACATACTTATTATTAAAATCCCTATCCAACTAGAAGTATTTAATATTAAAAAACTTAATGCAAATAAAAGCAAGCTCCAAGTTATAATCTTTAGTTTGTTAAATAATTTTTTTTCTATATAATGAATTATAGGCATTTCAAACAGAAAAATTATAAATCCGTTTAATGCCATTAGCAATCCAATTTCTACTTCGGTTAATTTATGAACCGCTTTATAATACAGCGGCATTGTTGTAAATAATTGCAAAAATACAAAGCCCATTAAAAAAACCACTCCTAAAAAGATCCAATATGCTTTATCTTTATAAATGGATTTTACAATGCTTTCTATTGAGTCTTCTATCTTTTTAGTATGAAATTTCTTTTCCTTCAATACAATTTTCATTAATATAATAGCTGTAATACAAGTAATTCCGTCAACCCAAAAAAGACCTGAATAACTTATACTTGTAATAATTATTCCACCTAAAAAAGGGCCAAACGAAAAACCTAAGTTTATTGCCAAACGAATTAACGTTAAAGATCTTGTTTGGTTTTCAGGCTTACTGTAGGCTTTTAAAGAAACAAACATTGCTGGTCTAAAAGTATCTGCAACCGTCATAGTTAAAAATATACCAATTGCAAAGCCATAAAATGTAGATACATACTGCAAACCTATAAATAGAAACCCTGTAATTAACAAACTCCAAAACATTACTTGATAAAAACCAATTTTATCAGTCAGCTTTCCTCCTAGCCATGAACCTAACAATGACCCTACACCAAAACTTGTCATAATCCAACCTACTTGACTTAATGTTAAATTTAAATCTTCGGTTAAATACAATGACAAGAAAGGCAATACCATGGTACCAGCTCTATTTATAAATGTAATTAAAGCCAACCACCAAACTTCTTTTGATAGACCTCTAAATGAATCTTGGTAACTATTTACCACCTTTTTCACCATACTATAAAATTAAAAAACCCGGCTTTTAGCCGGGTTAAATATGAATTTAAACTATTTATTATTAAATAATTATAACATATATACATCCCGGTAGTTTTTTAAAAACCACTTTATTACGGTATTATATCGTTTACAATTATTCATAGAATTATCTACTTTATTTGTCAAATCTACAAAATTTATTCAATTAACAATGTTTTTTTATCAAACGAATAATATTTAGTATTTTTAACCTTCAAAATATACCCTAATGAAAAATTTGTTTTTTGCTTTTCTAATAGTTACAATTTCAATTTCTTGTACAACTAATAAAACTTCTTACGAAGATGAAATTAAATTAGTTCAATATGAATTAAACTTACAATATGCTGATGCTGAAGAATCACCTTTAACTGCTGAAGATTTAAAAACTTTTAAAGCTTTAGAGTTTTTTAAAATTGATAAAAATTATAAAGTTGAAGCTACTTTTGAATTAACTCCAAATACGCCTGTTTTTGAAATGCCTACTACTACAGAAAGACTTCCTTTATATAGAAAATATGGAATTGCACGTTTTTCTCTTCATGGAAAAGAAATTGAATTAAGCCTTTATCAAAGTCAAGATTTAATGATGAATGCAGAATATGAAGATTATCTTTTTTTACCATTTAACGATAAAACAAATGGCACAACAAGTTATGGAGGCGGTAGATTTATAGATTTAAAACTTCCTTCAAAAGATAGCAAAACAATAGTTATAGATTTTAACAAAGCTTACAACCCATATTGTGCTTATAATGGTAGATTTTCTTGTCCTATTCCACCTTCAGAAAATACAATTCCTATTGAAATTTTAGCAGGTGTAAAAGCTTACGGTAAGCATCATTAAAAAAAGTCCATTCAGAAATTTTCTGAATGGACTTAAACTCAAACTTAATTAATCAATACTTATTTTAAGTTTTCTATAATGATATTAGAAATACTAAATATGCATCTTCAGTATCTGGATTGAATATTGCCGATGCAGAAACACCTAAACTAAATGAATCTGTCATTTTAATATCTTTTGATGCGGAAACACCAAAATTAGTAACTGCAAAATCACCATCAAGTGAATAAATTTCATTACCTGCCCCAACAAAAGCGCTTAATTCTGTTTCTCCTACTTTAAAAGGATATCTTATTTCTGTATAAATAGAATTTTGATCATCATTGTAAATGTTAACACCAATCATAGCTGTTAAAGGAAATTTTTCAACCCCATCAAAAGTTAAAGTTGTTTCACCAATATGGTTTTTCATTTGAAAATAACCGTCTGATACACCATCTACTGGAAATGCATAATCCGTAAATCCTAATGAAACTGGACCGAAAGAATAACTTGCATACAAATCGAATTCTTGCCCAACCACTTGTCCGCCAGTTTCATAAGAAGCCCAAGCTCCTAATGTGAAATTTCCTGAGGTAAGCTCAACATAAGGTTGAACAGCAGGCGAATCAGAAAATTCTAAACCTCTCCATACATACCTACTTGCGAAATCTACTCCAATATCTAATGAAGCTTTCGTTTCTTCTTGTGCATTTATTGTACTTACTAATAAAATTGTTATCAATACCAATATTGCTTTTTTAATTGTTTTCATACTCTTTGCTTTAATATTTTTATTTTATTTTTTAGGCATTATGTACCCTATTAAGTGATGTTTCACTTAATTATATTCTTAATAATAAATTTAAATTATTGCTTATTAATGCTCGTTTAAAGCAAAATCTGGATAAGCATCCATTCCGTGTTCATGAATGTCTAAGCCTTCTTGTTCTTCCTCTACAGAAACTCTAATACCCACTGTAACTTTTAAAGTTTTAATAATTACATAAGAAGTAGTTAAACAGAAAGCTCCTATTGAAACAACCCCAATTGCTTGGTAACCTAATTGTGTCCAACCTGCCAATTCGCCAAAAATTCCAACAGCTAAAGTTCCCCAAATACCACAAATTAAATGTACAGCAATTGCACCAACTGGGTCATCTAACTTTAATTTATCCACTAACGCTACACCCGTAACAATTAATGCACCTGCAATAAATCCAATTAAAATAGAATCTGTTACGCTCATTATATCAGCACCGGCAGTAATCCCAACTAAACCACCAAGAATTCCATTTAAAAACATAGACAAATCATATTGTTTGTATTTAAATAAAGACACTAAAAAAGCAGACAATCCTCCAGAAGCAGCAGCTAAACAAGTGGTAACTAAAACCAATGATGTTTTTGCCGGATCAGCAGAAAGTACAGATCCGCCATTAAAACCAAACCAACCTAACCACAAAATAAATACACCCGCTGTGGCAAATGGCATATTATGACCAGGTATTACACCTATTGAACCATCTTTTTTGAATTTTCCAATTCTTGCTCCCAATAACCAAACTGCAATCAATGCTGCCCATCCACCAACTGAATGCACTAAAGTTGATCCTGCAAAATCATAAAAACCAAGTTCATCTAACCAACCTGTTCCCCATTTCCATGAACCTGTAATTGGATAAACTATACCAACATAAATAATTGTAAAAATCATAAATGACCCTAGTTTTATTCTTTCAGCAACAGCTCCAGAAACTATCGTTGCTGCCGTAGCGGCAAACATTCCTTGAAATAAAAAGTCTGTCCAGTAGGTATAACCTCCATTAGCGTATGCAGCTGTCAATCCATTTTCAGGAACTGTAAGTCCAAATAAATCAATAAAATAATCAGGTATAATTCCTGCAATAAACGTCCCCGGATACATTAGATTAAATCCTACCAATGCATATAATACCATTCCAATTGAAATAATAAATACGTTTTTAAATAAAATATTTATTGTATTTTTTTGTCTTGTTAATCCTATTTCTAACAATGAGAATCCTAAATGCATTAAAAAAACTAATGCCGTACAAATCATCATCCATACATTGTTTACTGTAAATAATGTGCTTTCCATAATATAATAATTAGTAGTTGTATCTTTTTATTTTAATGAATCAATCCCTTTTTCTCCTGTTCTAATTCTATAAGATTCTGTGATATCAGAAACAAATATTTTTCCATCTCCTACAATTCCTGTGTAGGCTGTTTTTATGATAGCATCAACAGTTATATCTAAAAATGGATCAGAAACTATGATTGACAAAAATCTGCGCTGAATGTCTGAAGTACTATAGCTAACACCCCTATAAACATGTCCTTGTTTTTCATTTCCAACTCCAGTTACATCCCAGTAACTAAAAAAATTGACTTCAATTTGATGTAAAGCTTCTTTTACTTCATCAAATTTTGATTTTCGAATAATCGCTTCGATTTTCTTCATAATAAAATGATTTTTTAATTGATTTCGGGTCAAAAATATAATTATATTTTATTACCCCCAAATTTTTTATGGGTAGTGTGGTTATTTTTATTATTTTATTTACTTATACCCTATTTTTTTATGGGTAATTTAAATATTATTATTATTTATTAAGAATTATACCCTAATTTTTTATGGGCATATAATTTGAAAATAAGAATATATGATTATACACCCCAAATTTTAGAGGGTACATTCATAAATAAAATTATTATTAATTGAAAAGGATGTAAATATTAACTTATTGAATTGTAGAAATTACTAATTAAAGAAGTTTTGAAATATATAAGCCTAAGAAAACGGCAGAGAAACCTAAAATTAAAGACAATAAAGTATAAGGTAAAAAACTAAAATAATCACCATTTTTAATCAATAAATGGTTTTCATAAGCAAACGCTGAAAAAGTAGTAAAACCACCACAAAAACCAGTGGCTAATAATAAGGACTGACTTTGAGACATGTTTCCTGTCTTACCCAAATAACCTAAAATTATACCAATTAATAAACTTCCAAGCACATTAGATAACATAGTTCCGTAAGGAATGGCATTTTCAATATTATTAAACCATTTTCCAAGAAAATACCTTGCAACACTCCCAAAACCACCACCAACAAATACTAATAAAGCATGTTTCATTTTTAAAGTTTATAATTTTTAAAGTTTAATAGCCTCAGCATCTACCCAACTCCACTTACCAGTTACAGTTCCGTTTTGAAGTGTCAATATTCCTGGATTTGCTCTGATAATTGTTTTTAACGTAGTTCCATCACAAAACAACAAATCAAAATTAAGTTTAAAATCTTCTTTTATACTTTCAAATTCTTCATTCAACGAAGATGTTAGTATATAAACGGCATATCCCTTCTTTAAAGCTTCATCAGTAGTGATTTTAATTTTTGAAAACCCTTGAATATCGCTTTTACTTAAATCATAAGCTACAACTAACAATACATGATCAGTTGTAAGTATTTGATTTGTTAAATCCTCTCCCTCAACAGATTCTAAAAAAAAATCGTGTATTGCAGGTTCTTTCTCACCAATATATTTCATCCCTTCAGCTATATTTTTACCAATTGCATAAGGTCTAAAATCAATAATAGGCAAATGGATTAAAACATAATAAGTAATGTATAGAAAAGCAAAAAGTGATAAAAAGGTTACCCATTTTACACTATTTAAACTAAATAATGGTTTTATTAATTTCTGTTTTAAAACCAATAAAAGAATAAAAAGTACGAGTACAATATTTTTATAAAACGTTCCCCAGCTTGATAGTTTAACCGCATCTCCAAAACACCCACAATCGGTTACTTTGTTGTAATATGCTGAATACCACGTTAAAAAAAGAAAAACTATAATAATTATTAATAAACTCCATGACGTTATTTTTGGTAAATAACCAACTAAAAGCATCACTCCAAGCATAATTTCAGCTAAAATTAGAAGAATTGAGAATGGCAATGCATAGGGAATTAAAAATTCTAAATTTAACACATCAGCACCAAAATATTCTTCAAATTTATATGCAGAACCTAAAGGGTCTATTAATTTCACAAATCCCGAAAAAAGAAATGTTATTGCTACAAAAAATCTTGAAATATGTACTAATAGTTTCATCTTATTCAGTTTCGTTAATATGAATTAGAGCAAAAACCGCATAATTAATCATATCCTGATAATTTGCATCAATCCCTTCAGAGACAATTGTTTTTCCTTTGTTATCTTCTATTTGTTTTACACGTAATAATTTTTGCAAAATTAAATCGGTTAAAGAACTCACTCGCATATCCCGCCAAGCTTCACCATAATCATGATTTTTATCTTCCATTAACCGTTTGGTAATCGCTACATGTTTATCATACAATTCAACAGCTTCATCAGTACTTATATCTGGTTGTTCTACAACCCCTTTTTCAAGCTGAATTAAAGCCATCACAGAATAATTGATAATCCCAATAAATTCTGAAACTTCACCTTCATCTACTTTTCTAGTATCATTTTGTTGTAACTGACGAATACGTTGCGCCTTGATAAAAATTTGATCTGTTAATGAGGGCAATCTTAATATTCGCCAAGCACATCCGTAATCTTTTAACTTGTTAATATATAATGAGCGACATTTTTCAATAATGTCGTTATATTGTTTTGAAGTTTGTTGCATGTAACTTTAATTATTTCCGTAAATTTCCAACAAATTTAAGGAATTAAAAAATCAAATTTATAAAATGAAGAAGATTGCTGTTTTTTGTGGCTCAAGCCTAGGTTTTAATGAAATATATAAAAATGACGCTATAAAATTGGGAAACCATTTTATTGAAAATAACATAGGAATGGTTTATGGTGGTGGAAAAATTGGAATGATGGGCGTTTTAGCAGATACAATGCTTGAAAAAAAAGGAGAAGTAATAGGTGTAATTCCGGGATTGTTGAGACATGAAGAAGTTGCACATACAGAAATTACTAAAATGATTGTTACCAAAACAATGAGTAAACGTAAAGTAAAAATAAGTAAATTAGTTGATGGTTACATTGCATTACCTGGAGGTTTTGGGACTTTAGATGAAATTTTTGAAGCCTTAACTTTAGGTCAACTTGGAATTGAACGTAAACCTGTTGGAATTTTAAATACCAACGGTTTTTTCAATCATTTAATTAAACAATTAGATGTGATGGTTACTGAAGGTTATTTAAAACAATCTAACAAAGAAATGCTGATAGTTAGTGATTCGGTTGATGAGCTATGCACATTAATGCTAAATTACAAAGCTCCAATAATGACCAAGGTAATTAATAAAGTAGTGAGCTAATTAATCACTAATATCATATCTTACTGATAAAAAACAACATATGAAAAGTATAAATTGCAATGGAAAACTAATAGATTTATCATCGCCAAAAGTAATGGGGATTTTAAATATTACTCCTGATTCTTTTTTTGATGGAGGAAAATATAACAATCCAACTGCAATAGTAAATCATGTAGAAAAAATGCTAAGTGAAGGAGCTACTTTTATAGATGTTGGCGCTTATTCATCACGTCCAGGAGCAAAGCATATAAGTGAAGAAGAAGAATTAGAACGCATTTCACCTATTATAAAACTTTTGATTACTGAATTTCCAAATCTTTTAATTTCTGTTGACACTTTTAGAAGTGAAATTGCCAAACATTGCATACAAAATGGCGCTTGTATGGTGAACGATATTTCAGCAGGAAATTTAGATGCAAAAATGTTCTCTACAATTTCCAAACTGCAAGTACCTTATATAATAATGCATATGCAAGGAACACCACAAAATATGCAAGCCAAACCAATTTATGAAGACGTTGTAAAAGAAGTACTTTATTACTTTTCTAAAAAGATTAATGAATTACGAGATTTGGGGGTAAACGATATTATAACCGATGTAGGTTTTGGTTTCGGAAAAACCATAGCTCAAAATTATCAACTTTTAAAGAATCTCGATTTATTTAAAAACCTTGAAGTTCCAATACTTGCTGGTTTATCCAGAAAGTCGATGTTATTTAAACCTTTAGGAATCTCACAAAACGAAGCGATAAATGCAACCACATCAGCAAATACAATTGCATTGCTTAATGGGGCTAACATATTACGTGTCCATGATGTGAAAGAGGCTGTTGAAGCAATAAAAATTGTTAATTTATTAAATTAAGCATTCATGAAAAAAATATTTATACTACTATTCTTTCCCTTAATTCTTTTAAGTTGTTCTAAAAAGGAAGTTAAAATTCCTTTGCTGGCAGAAAAAGGAATTCAGGAAATACACAATCATTCTGAAGTTTGGATATTTTTTGAAGTTAAAGATAATGACACTATTGCCAATGTAAATAGAAAAAATACGATAAGTACAACGCACTGGATTTTTAATATTGATAAAAAATTACCTTTAAAAACTTTCATTTCTTCAATTATCACTTTACAAGATAAGCACGCAAACGGAATTCACTCAAAAGAAGGAATGCATAATTATTTTAGCTATTCTGATACCATCTCAAAAAAATTGTCATTTCTAGAATTTGACGGAATTGTTTATAAAACAGATAGTATTTTATCAAAATATTATATAAAGGAAAATAGCACCCATTATTTTAAAAACAACCATATTAATTTAACATTTAATTCAAATAACGTTTGGCTTAACGACACTAAACTTGAAAAATCAGAATTTAAAACTACACTTTTAGAATTTATAGATTTTTCTTCCGAAGGAAAAAAAACAATGCTTCATTTAAATTTCAATGATAAATTAACCTATCAAGATTATTTATTTTATAAAACAATGATTCATAATTTTGACGACAAAAATATCTTAACCAATAAAATAGAATTTATTTTCGACCAAAATAAAGTTCCTGATTGCGGTTGCGAATAACCAACGTTTTTACAATCTTTTTCTTATTTTTACAAAAACAAATTGAATGCTCGACTTTTTAGACTTCTCCTTTCTTGATATATTAGATATTGTATTGGTAGCGGTATTACTTTACTATGTTTATAAATTATTAAAAGGAACGGTTGCAATTAATATTTTTATTGGAATTGCTTTAGTTGTACTTATTTGGAAAATAACCCAAGCATTACAAATGGAAATGTTAAGTGGTTTATTAGGTACTTTAATTAGCTTAGGAGCCATTGCAATTCTCATTGTTTTTCAGCCAGAAGTAAGGAAATTTTTATTAATGTTAGGTTCTACAAATTTTACTAATAAACGCAGCTTCTTAAAGCAACTTAGCTTTTTAAAAACCGAAATTTATACCAATATGGATGTGGAATCTATAGTTTTTGCTTGTGAAGAAATGGCAGTCACAAAAACAGGTGTTCTTATCGTTTTAGAACGAAATAATAACCTCGATTTTATATTGTCTACTGGTGACAAAATGAACATAGAAATTAACAAACCTATTTTAACTAGTATTTTTTATAAAAATAGCCCTCTACATGATGGCGCTATAATTGTTAAAGACAATTTTATTATTGCCACTAGAGTTATATTACCATTATCTAATAAAAGTCTACCATCTCGTTTCGGATTACGTCATAGAGCAGCAATTGGAATTACTGAAAAAACAGATGCTCTTTGTTTAATTGTATCAGAAGAAACCGGGAAAATATCCTATATAAAAGATGGTGAATTTGTTTTGTTTAAAAACAATAACGAATTAATTGAAATGATTCGCTACGATTTAAATTAGTTGTTTAAAACTGGTTGAAAATCGAAAAAATGCAAAATCTACAATTGCGAAGCTTAAATTTTAAATTAAACATAGTTCAAAAAACGCATTTTCTAAAACTAAACTACTTCATTAACAAATTGCATATTGTACAACGTTTTGTAGTAACCATTTTTAGCTATTAATTCAAGATGTGACCCTTGCTCAACAATTTCACCTTTATCCATAACAATAATTCTATCAGCTTTTTTAACGGTAGTTAATCTGTGTGCTATAATTATAGAAGTTTGATGTCGCGTTATTTTATCTGTAGCTTTTTGAATTAATTTTTCTGAGTAGGAATCTATAGATGAAGTTGCTTCATCTAAAATTAAGACACTTGGTTTACTCACATAGGCGCGTAAAAAAGCAATTAATTGTCGTTGACCTGAAGATAACATTGCTCCACGTTCTTTAACATTATAATGATAATTATCTGGCAAGCTCATAATAAATTTATGAATTCCAATTTCTTTAGCTGCTTTTTTTACTTCTTCCAAAGTAATAGAATCGTTGCTTAAAATAATATTATTAAAAATTGAATCTGAAAATAAAAATACATCTTGTAAAACTACTGCTATTTGCTTTCTTAAAGAGAGTAAAGTGTACTGATCAATGTTATGATTATCTATACATATTTCCCCTTTATCAATTTCATAAAACCTATTTACCAAATTAATAATAGTAGATTTCCCAGCTCCAGTTGCTCCAACAATTGCAACAGTTTCACCTGCATTTACATTAAATGAAATTCCTTTTAAAACTTCTTCTCCTTCAATATAACTAAAACGCACATTTTTAAAAGCAATATCTCCCTTAAAAGAAGTGGCTATTATATCACCCTTTTCTGTAATTTGACTATCCGTGTCTAATACTTCAAATACCCGATCACCCGCAACCATTCCCATTTGTAAGGTGTTAAATTTATCTGCTATTTGCCATAATGGTCTAAATAACATTTGAGCCATCATAATAAAAGCAATAATTTCACCAACATTTGTTTCTCCTGAATTTACAATATCTAAACCTCCATACCATACTAATAAACCAACAGTAATAGACGATAAAATTTCAGCAATTGGAAAAAATATTGAATAATACCACACCGCTTTTACATGTGCTTTTTTATGATCTTCATTTATTTTTACAAAATTATTATATTCAATTTTTTCACGATTAAAAAGCTGAACAATATTCATTCCTGTAACACGCTCTTGTACAAACCCGTTCAAGTTGGCAACTTGTAATCTAACCTCTTGAAAAGCAGATTTTATAGCTATTTGAAATAATTTAGTAGCGTAAATTAATATTGGAAGCACAACAAATGCAATTAAGGATAATTTCCAATTCATCCAAACCATTACAACTGCAACTACCACCATTTTTAATATATCGCTAATAATCATGAACAATCCTTGTCCAAAAAAATCAGCTATTGTTTCTGTATCTGAAACCAATCTAGTAACTAATTTTCCTACAGAAGACTTATCAAAGTAGGCCATTTTAAATTGCAACATATGCTGTTGTAATTTCACTCTAATATCTTTAATAATATGCTGACCAAGCCAATTCACTTTATAAATAAAAATGATCTGCATTGCAACTTCGGCTAATAAAAATACACACATCAGTAACGCGTAATTTAAAAGTCCAACTTGGTCCTTATTTTTATAGTAGGTATTTACAATTTCTTGCAACAAAATAGGTTTAGCTACTGAAACCAGAGACAATAAAATGGCAGACATTGTTCCTACAAAAAATTGCACCTTATATTTTGAAGCGAAACTCATTAAACGCTTAAATATTTTTGCGTCAAAGGCTTTTCCTGAATCTTTTTTACTCATGTATAAATATTGTTTTTGGGTAGGTAACTTGGGTTAAAAATAACCCTTGAGCTGGTGCAGAAGTTCCTGCATTACACCTATCTTCACTTTCTATTATTTGTTTAAAACCTTCTAAGGTTAATTTATCTTTACCAACGTCAATTAATGTACCAACAATTGCTCTTACCATATTTCTTAAAAACCGATCTGCTGTAATGTGAAATATTAGTATTTCATTAGTTTTAATCCATTCTGCTCTTTTAACATCGCAATTATAAGTTTTAACATTAGAATTGGTACGAGAAAAACACTTAAAGTTAGTATAATTTTTCAATATTTCAGAAGCCTCATTCATTTTAACAATATTTAATTTTGCATTGTTAAGCTGCCAAGTAGTATCTATTAAAAAAGGGTTTCTCCCCATAAAAATACGATATTCATAACTTCTGCTCTTTGCATCAAAACGTGCATGTGCAGTTTCTGTTGTTTTCATTATATTTTCAACAACAATATCATTTGGCAATAATGAATTTAATTTATAAATAGCATCTTCAATTTTAATTTCATTTTCTAAATCTACATGTGCAAATAACTGTTCTGCATGCACACCTGTATCCGTTCTTCCTGCGCCAACTACATTAATTGCTGTTCTAAAAATAGTTGTAAGTGCTTTATTTAATAATTCTTGTATACTAATAGCGTTTGGTTGCACCTGCCAACCATGATAGTTTGTTCCTTTATATGATAATTCAATAAAATATCTCAATTGAAATGCTATTTTTGTGCAATTGCAAATATACACACATTTTACGATTTAAGAATTTTACCAACTAATGAAAAAAATTTTATTGCTTTCTGACACGCATAGTTATATTGACAACCAAATATTGAAGTTTGTAAAACAAGCTGATGAAGTTTGGCACGTAGGTGATATAGGCTCATTTGAAGTGATTGATACACTAAAAAAATTGAAGCCTTTAAGAGCTGTTTATGGTAATATTGACGATGCTTTAATTAGAACTGAGTATCCTTTAGATTATAAGTTCACTATTGAAAAAACAACCGTTTGGATGACTCATATTGGAGGTTACCCTAATAGATACGACCCAAGAATTAAAGAAGAAATATCAAAAAATCCACCTCAATTATTTATTAGTGGCCATTCACATATTTTAAAAGTAATTTTTGATAAAAAACTAAATTTATTACATATGAACCCAGGAGCAGCCGGCAAACATGGATTTCATACTGTAAGAACAATGCTTCGTTTTGAAATTAATGAAGATAAAATTACAAACTTAGAAGTTATTGAACTAGAACAGCGAAAATAAAAAACCATTTCAATAAAAATTGAAATGGTTTTTCTGCACTTAATATACTAAGATAAAAGGTTATCGCAATCTATCCACAGATTTTACAAGCTCCTCATCCTTTTTTATAGCCCTATTTGCAATCACAACAAATACAACGGTTAAAATTGGAATAAGTAACCCAATACCCTTCTCAGAAACGTTAATTTCTCCAGATAAGTTTTGTGAAAAATATATGACGATACCTAATATAATAAAATTGGTCAAAATTGATAATCGGCCTAACACAAATTGTAATTGCCTTTTTTTAAATTGAAAAATAGCAATTAATGTTAAAACCGAAGATACAAAAAATAATACAGCCATTACTTTTAATAATATGTTTCCTGAATTAAAGGAATCCATCACAAAAAATTCTATTCCTTGCTCATTCACCCATAGATTTAATATGAAAATTAAACCTCCTGAAAGCAATGTTGCAATTAACAAATAAACAGATTGTATTCTTTGAATCATAGTTTATACTAACTTAAGGCAAAAATACGTTTTCTTTTTAAAGAATAAAAGATTAGTTATATAAAATAATTTTATATATTTGCAATAACCTTATGCTTAATCATATAAGGAAACTACAACTGAGACAACTAATCACCACAACGTTTAATTTACAATAGAATTCTTTACAGAATAAAAAAATAGTCTTTATACATAAACAATAATTACAAAATAACATAATGTTTGAAATTTCCCAATTAAAGGAGAAAACACTTGTAGACTTACAAGAGATAGCAAAAACTATTGGAGCAAAAAAATTCAGTCAATTAAATAAACTAGATTTAGTTTATTTAATATTAGACATTCAAGCTACAACTCCTTCAACAATTACAAAAATTTCATCTAATGATGAAAAAACTAAACGCAGAAGAATTGTAAAAAAAGTAAATCCTGCTAAAGACACAAAAATAATTCCAACTGAAAACATTCAGAAAGAATTTGCTTTAGAAACGAAAGTTGATGTTGATATTCAACCTGAACAAAAGAGAGCTTTAAAACCTAATAAAAGAGCTGAAATTAAAAAGCCAATTGCAATTAACGAAACAGTTGTAAAGGAAGAAGTTGAAAGCACTAATAGTGCTAACACAACAAATGATGCTATAGCTGAACCTGAAAAAGTTCAAACAAATAAGCCAAAACCAGTTCATCCACCTAAACAGGTGAACAAGCCTAATCCTCCAAAACAGCAAAATCAAGTTAATCAACCAAAACCAGTTCATCCACCTAAACAGGTGAATAAACCTAATCCACCTAAACCAAGACCTCAACCAAGAGACAACAAAGGTCAACATATTAATAACGCTAACCGTTATAGAGATCCCGATTACGAATTTGATGGTATTATTGAAAGTGAAGGTGTATTAGAAATGATGCCTGATGGATATGGATTTTTACGCTCATCAGATTATAACTATTTATCATCTCCTGATGATATTTATTTATCACAATCTCAAGTAAAATTATTTGGTTTAAAAACTGGAGATACTGTAAAAGGTGTTGTAAGACCTCCAAAAGAAGGCGAAAAATATTTTCCATTAATACGTGTATCAAAAATAAATGGATTAAATCCTAATATTGTAAGAGACCGTGTTTCATTTGAACATTTAACTCCATTATTCCCAGAAGAAAAATTTAATTTAGCAGGAAAAGGGAGTACACTTTCTACAAGAATTATGGATTTGTTTTCACCAATTGGAAAAGGGCAAAGAGGAATGATTGTTTCTCAGCCAAAAACTGGTAAAACAATGTTACTAAAGGATATTGCAAATTCAATTGCATCTAACCATCCTGAAGTTTATCAAATTATTTTATTAATTGATGAAAGACCTGAAGAGGTAACAGATATGCAACGTAGTGTAAAAGGTGAGGTTGTTGCTTCAACTTTTGACGAACCTGCAGAAAAACACGTAAGAGTTGCTAATATTGTTTTAGAAAAAGCAAAAAGATTGGTTGAATGTGGCCATGATGTTGTTATTTTATTAGATTCAATTACTCGTTTAGCCAGAGCTTATAATACTGTTGCGCCAGCCTCAGGTAAAATTTTATCGGGTGGTATTGATGCAAATGCATTACACAAACCTAAACGTTTCTTTGGAGCTGCACGTAATATTGAAAATGGTGGTTCATTAACAATTATTGCAACTGCTTTAACTGAAACTGGTTCAAAAATGGATGAAGTAATTTTTGAAGAATTTAAGGGAACAGGTAATATGGAACTTCAATTAGAAAGAAATATTTCTAACCGTAGAATATATCCAGCCATTGATCTTGTTAAATCTAGCACGCGTAGAGATGACTTACTATTAGACCCTAAAACTGTTAAACGTATGTGGGTACTTAGAAAATATTTAGCAGATATGAATCCTGTTGAAGCAATGGAATTTATTAAAGATAAAATCCAATACACAACATCAAATGATGAGTTTTTAATTTCTATGAACGGATAGATTAGTTCTTAGTTTAAATTATAATAATAAAAAGCGAGCTATTTAGCTCGCTTTTTATTTGCTTATTTGTCTCTTCTAAAATAAGTTAACAAATGAGTGAAGCCCTACATATTGCAGTTCTTAAAATACTATCTAAAATTAATTTATAATTTTATGAGAGAAATATTAAAATTGAAGAAAAAAAAACCTGCTCAATTAAATTGAGCAGGTTTTTTTTCAATTACAATATGTTATTTATTAATAGAATTTACTTCTGTTATCTATTACATCTGAAGCATCTTGCAATACCTGATATAATTGATAGCTTCTACCTTTTAATTTGGTTGCTATTTTATTACGGAAAGTTTCGTAGTTTTCTAATTCTACTGAAGCTTCTCGCTTAGTTACCATCACAACAAATACACCTTTTTCTCCTTCTATTTTATCAGAAATTTTATCTAATTCTAAAGTAGAGATTGCTCCAACAATTACTGGTTCATTTCCAACTCCTGAAAGTAATGGACTTGCTAAAGTAACAGAAGATGTTGTACGAACAGTACTATTAGTATTGTTTGCAATTTCTTCTAAAGTACCTCCATTCATTTTAGCCTTAATCAGTGCTGCTTTTTTCTTATTTATTAATTCAGGGCGAACACTTAATAAAATATCTGAACTTAAAACAATCCCATCTTTTTCAGTTTTACCATTTAGTAAAACTACAGCATAACCTCTTTTTCCATTTACATCTATGTCAAAACGTTTAGAATCGTTTAATTCTCTTTCTTGATTAAAAGCCCATTGTACTATTTGACGTTGATTGCTTAAACCTGGTATGCTTTCTGCTAATGCTTTTAAATTAACTGCTGATTGAATAGTATAATTTGATTCTTTAGCTAAATCTTCTAGATTTTTTTGTCCTGCTAAATTTGATGCCAATGTTTCAGCTTGTTCAAAAATTATATTTTCAGTTTCTTCTGAAGCTTCAATTAAACGTGCAAAAGTTACTAATTTAACTGCTTTTTCAGGTGCTGTTTGTTCATCTATTCTAATAATATGAAAACCAAATGCTGTTTCAACAATATTTACACTTCCTGCATTATTTTTATAGATGAAATCCGCAAAATCCTTATCAAAACCAGGTGAGAAAGCTTGATCCTTTCTTATCCATCCAATATCTCCACCTTTTCCTTTTGTTCCATCAGAATTCACTGCGTCTGCAATTTCAGTAAATTTGGTTTTATCATTTTTTACTAAAGCGTAAATACTATCAATTATTTTTTTAGCTTCTTCTTTAGTTTTGGTAGATGTAGATCTTGTTGTACCTATGTAAGGAACAATAATATGACTAGATTTTACAGAATCTGGCAATTGTAATGTTTCTACAATTTTAGAAATTTTGTAATAACCGTTATCTTTATAAGCACCTACTACATCACCTACTGAAGCTTCAAAAATAGCATCTGAAACGGTCGCAGGTAATTGATTTTTAAATTTATAGCCATTATCAATAGCTAAATCAGATTTATGTTCAGTAAAAAATTCATCATAATCAGTTGCATTTTTTAACCCAATAATTTTAAGTGAAAACTTTGATTCTTCAACATCATTAATAAGATTCTCTATTTCCTTTTTTGCTTCAGCATCATCAGTTGCTGATGGTAAAATATCAAATTTTACATATTGCAAAGAACGAGTTGCTTCAGGTTTAAATCTTTTTGGATTTTCTTCAACAAATTTCTGAATTTCTTCTTTTGAAACAAGGGCAATACTGTCAGGAATTGAGCTATAAGGCACAAAAACATATTTTGCATCCATTTTAGTATTATCAAACATATAATCTCTTTTTCCCTCTTCTAAAGAAGCACCTAAGCCAATTGAAACTAATGATGAATATGCTTGACGCTCTATGTTTTGCTTAATACTTTTTTCAGTAGCCAACCAATTAGTCCAAGCTTGTTTATTGCCTGTTTCAGCATCATCTTTCATATTGGCGATATATTCTTTCAGCTTTTCTTCATCAAAAAGATTAATTTCATTTTTGAATAATGGTGAGTTTTGAATTTCTGGCAATGCAACCATTGCATCCCAAATATCTTTTTCTCCAACTACAATACCCGCTTTTTCTAATTGATTTTGAAAAACTTTTTCACTAACCATACTGTTCCATACAGCATTTACAGCTTGCATTTGAGTTGCTCTTCCTCCACTTTGTGTTTTATAAGCTTCTACTTGTTTTGCAAATTCATCTCGGTCAATATCCTCTCCGTTAATTTGCCCTACTGAATTTACTTTACTTGAACTAAAAAATTGTTGAATTGAGCTTGGATCAAGAACAAATGCAAATAGTGCTAAACCTACAATTAGGATTAGGAACATTGAACGATCTCTAATTTTTGATAATATTGCCATTTTTATTTTTCTTTTATTACAGTGTGCGAAAATACAATTTAGTATTTAATTATGAAAGTTAAAACATCACAATTAATAGGAAAAGAAAGCAATTTTTAGTAAGAACAGAAATTAATCTACTTTATCTAAAACTTTTACATAAACTTCCATAATTTTTGATGTATCTACTTTCAACATTTTAAAATGTAAATTGTTAATTTCAATAATTTCATCTTGCTTTGGGATATCTTCATTATGATACACAATAAAACCGCCTAAAGTTTCATATGCTTCATTATCTTCTATATTTAAATCATACGCTTCATTTAAATAATCAACTTCTAAACGTGCAGAAAATTCAAATTCTCTCTCATTAATCTTATTTTCTAACAGTTCAACAGTATCATGTTCATCTACTATTTCACCAAATAATTCTTCTACAATATCTTCAACCGTTATAATACCTGATGTTCCTCCAAATTCATCTAAAACAACAGAAATGCTTTTCTTTTTTTTAATTAAAACATTCAATACATTGTTAATCATCATACTTTCTGGAACAAATTCAACTGATAATAATATAGATTGAATTGTGGTTGGATTTTTAAACAATTCAAAAGCATGTGCATAACCTAAAACATCATCTAAAGAATCCTTATAAACTAAGATCTTAGAATAACCCGTTTTAATAAACAATGCTTTCAAATTTGTAATACTTTCATTAATATCAACTGCTACAATTTCAGTACGTGGAATCATAATTTCACGTGCTTTTACATTGTCAAATTCTAATGCATTTTGAAAAATTTGGATCTCAGAATCCACTTCCTCACTATTTTTTGAGTTTTCAAGTTGCTTAATAATATAATTACCCAGTTCTTCTTTGCTAAATTCGGTCTGATTAACAACTTTTGAAGAGTTAAAAAATAGTTTTAAAAAGAAATCGGTAATTAATGTAATAAAATCAGCTATAAAGTGAAAAATAATGTAAAAGAAGTATGCTAGTGGTGCAAAAATTAAAAGTGCTTCATTGGCGTAAATTCTAAATATAGCTTTTGGTAAAAATTCAGCAGTTACTAAAATTATTAAAGTTGAAATTAATGTTTGTATAATTAAAACGTAAAATTCATTCAACTTACCAATTGGTAATAAACTTGTTATGAAAGCTCCCATAAAGAAACTATAAACCACCAATGCAATATTATTACCAACTAACATTGTTGTAATAAATTTAGAGGGTTTAGAAGTTAATCTTGTTAAGATTTTTGGAATAATTCCATCTTTCTTTTTTTCGAGCTCTATTTGAAATTTATTTGCTGAAACATAAGCTATTTCCATTCCTGAAAAAAAAGCAGAGAGTAATATTGAAGTTAATATAAATGCAATTTGTATTTCCATTTATTTTTTATTTCTGTTTTCTAATCGTTTTCTAAATTGTTTTTTAAAGAAATACATAAAGACTGCTAATACTGAAAACAGTAAAAAAAGATAAGCACGTTCCTTATTTTCATTCCAATTTATGACCGTTTCTACAATAAATACAATTGCAATTATTAAATAACCATATTCAAATATTCTCCAAATTTTTTGCATTGTTTATTCTTTAATATTAATAATTCCACTCTGGTTTTTCACCCACCAATTTTTTAAATCTTCAGAAGCTTCAAAACCAGTTCCTTTTATAGTATCCGTTAAAGTATAAAACGTAAATTTCTTTTCTGTAAAATAATAATGGGATTTCTGATCCCAGTATATTTGTTCCGTTTTTAATTTACTTTTATCGGCGTAATTAATAATTATAACATTGTTTTTAATTTCAGATATCTCAGTTTTAGTGTAAGCCATAGCGTAATCTCCTTCAACTGTTATAGAATCCCCATTTTTATCAATTGAAGTAATTTTAATTCCTTTTGGAAACTCTGAATATGGGTGTGAACTTCTATTCCCAAAATCTAACATAATTGGCGCTTTCATTTTAATATTTACCCTGCCAGAATCTGTATGAATGTGGTTAATATTATAGGCTTCTCCAATTGGCAGGTTTTTATCTGCTAAAAAATCTCGTACTTCTTTTACGTCATTTGTACAAGAAAAAAGCATTGCTACTAGTAATACTGTAGCAATGCTTTTAATTTTATTCACAACTGATTTTGTCATTCAACAAATATATCAATTATACTGTTTTAAATCTAATCTTTTGATTGAACTCTAACAGTCTCATTAATCCAACATCCAATTTTATGAGTTGTACCTTCATCTATTGCTGCCGCAAATAAATCTTTTTTAGATGGTAAATTTTCAGAATATGAATTTATATATTTATTTGCCATACCACTAATACTTGGATCTACAGATTTTGCTTTTAATGCTTTATTTAATGCTGCTACATAAACCATTCTTTTAGAAACCACATCAGTACCACAAGAGTTTGCACTAGATGCATACATCCCCGCGATTAACAAATATGCTCTACCCATTGTTGGAGCATATTCTAAAGCTTTATAAGCATAGATTCTTGCTTCTCCCTTTCTTCCTTGTTTACTTAAAATTTGACCTATTGTCAATAAATATTTAGCTTTCTTATAAGAATCCGTTTCTTGATCAACAGCCTTCTTAAAATACTCCATAGCTTTATTTGTTTCGCCGTTTTTCATTAAAATACCTGCATAAAAAACAGATGCTTGTGGTGAAGGATCAGCCTTAACGTAAGCTTCTACTAATGTGTCGTAAAAAGAATCATCTGTACATTCTTTGTTGTACATCCTTGAAACTGCTCTTTTTAACCATACTGCATCATTCTTCTTTTCTTCAAAATATTTTTTATTTAAAGGAATTAAATTCTCACAAGTAGAAATTTCAGAAATCTTTGAATCTAAACCACCTTCAACAATTGATAAATTTGTTAAAATTTGTTGATAATCACCTCTTCTTTTTTTATCTTTAGCACTCAATGTTGTTGAATCCTTTGCATTAATTTCTTCAATTTTTTTTGAGTATGCCTCACGTTTCAATTCAATACCTTCTCCAACTTGGTCATATGTATCAAAAACAATTTGAGCATTTGTATCTTTATTTTTCTTCAAAATAATATCAAAATACGTATAAATATTTTTAGATCCCATCTCAGTTGCATCCTCTTTAAAAGCTTTTTCTAACCAGACATACACCTCTTCTTCTGACGCACCCTGCTCAGCTTTAAATGTTGCAATCTTATCATATATATCGGCAAAATCTTTTGGAAAATGTTCTAACCTTTGGTTATAAACTCTCATTACCAAATTAGCTGCTGCTGCCTTTTCACTTACAGATGCATTCTCTAATTTATGCTCAGCTATTTTAATACCAAATTTATAGATATTTACTGATAGTGTTGGACAATTATCCATACACCACATCCAATTTTCATAAGCGGCATCATATTTTTTGGCTTGATAATCGCCTTTAAATAGATTGTATTTAATATTACAATCAGCGTCAGCTTGTGAAAAAGCGACTGGAGCTGATAGTATAAAAAATAATAAAGCTAAAATTTGTATTGCTTTTTTCATCATCGTATCCTTTTTAATTTAAAATATTTCTAATTTTTTGAACCATTTATCGTTTAATGAAAGGCTTAATCTAAAGTTAAAATAATTTTCTTTTACTAAACCATTATTTGTGTTTCCCCTTTTACCAAGTTCAAATCCAAGATTTATATTTGATAATTGTTGACTCAATGGTAATCCTACTCCAAAAGATATGCCAAAATCGTCTATTGCAGTAAAATCATTTCCAGTTCCAGCAGGATCTACTAACAATCCTGTTTTTTCAAATTTCAAACCAGCTCTATAAGTAACTCTATCCCAGTAACTTGAAATAGAATTAAATTTAGGAGTATAAAATCCACCCAATGCTATTTTACTATAATTATCATAAGCAATTTTAGAATAACTATTAAAAACACTACCTTCTAATTTTAATGCATCTTGAAAACTATAATCTACACCAGCACCCCATTTATTTTTTTGTCCAATACCAGCACCTAAAGTTGTTTTTATAGGAGATTTCAATTCTCCAATACTATTAATACTTAAAATAGTATCTCTTGGTGATTCATAAGATCCTAAAGAAACAGAATACAAATATTCATTTCCTTTAGTTTTTGTTGTGTTATTCAAATCAAAACTAGCCCCAAAACTCAAATCTATTTTATCACTTAAATCTTTTTCATACTGAAAACCAATACTTAAAGAATACCCCTTCACATTTGAAACTGTTTCGTATTTTGTTGCTAATAAAGCATCAGCTGTTTGATTAATTATACTATTTTCAATTTTACCAAAAATATAATTCCCTTGTAAACCTACACTAACGCCTTTAAATGGTTTGTAACCAAAATTCAAAAAAACTTTATTTGTTCCTCCTTCTCCACTGTAAAGTGTAGCTTCCGTTAAAACATCTTCAGTATCTAAAACATTTGACACCAATGAATAACCTACGGAAGAATTAGGCAACAAACCAAAAGACAAACCACCTTTCTCTCCTAATGGAACTCCTAAAGCTAAATATGAAAGATATGTTGCAGCAGCACTTTGCTTGCTATTACTATCTTGCGCTTTTATATTCTTATTTTCAATTGCCAAAGTGTATGTTGTAAATGACAAAGAAGCTACTGAAGCAGGGTTCGAAAAATTTAAATGGTATACATCATTTAAAGCAACTCCTACTCCACCCATACTTAACTGTTCAACAGTATTTAGATTGTTTTTATCTCCAATACCAAAAAAAGAATAAGCTGATGTGTTGTTTTTTTGAGCAAAAGTAGCAGATGATATAAATAGTGTTATGACTACTGCTAATATTTTTTTTATCATTTATTATAAATTATATTTCAAAATTCTGTTTAAGCCTTCTAACAAAAAAAAAGGATTGGCAAATATGCTATTTTTTAATCTATTTGCCAAGAAATTTGTGTCTCCTCCTGTTAAAACTACTGTTAAATCTTTATTTTTTTCTCTATATTGATTTATAAAACTATCAATTTCACTTATAACGCCATTGATTACACCTGAATGAATGCATTTTTCTGTTGAATCGCCAATTAATTGATTTATATATTCTGGCTCTAATAATGGTAACTTATTAGTAAATGCATTTAATGCTTTATATCGCATATTAATTCCTGGAGAAATTGCTCCTCCAAAATAACTTCCTTTCAAATCTACAAAATCATAAGTAATGCATGTTCCTGCATCTATAATTAACACATTTTTGTTTGGAAATTTTAAAATTGCTGAAGATACTAAAGCAATTCTATCAACTCCTAACGTTTTTGGTGTTGAATATTCGTTTTTAAACGGAACTTTTGTAAAAAAACTGAGCTCTATGAGGTTAATTTGGGTTCGTAATTTATTAATTTGAGATTTTTTCACTGAAGCAACAGAAGAAATTATAGCGTTTGTACACTCATACTTTTTTATGAGCTCCATCGCAATAGTCATAAAATTTTCTATGGTAATGCTTTCATTATGAATTAATTTACTATTATTAAAAACAGCAAGTTTAATTTTTGTGTTACCAACATCTATTACTAAGTTCATCTATATTTATTATGGAGTTCAAAAATACAACAGATTTTTTTAAAATTGTTTTGATTAGTATAAAAAATACTTATATATTTGCATCCGCTAAGGCAATGGTACCTTAGCTCAGTTGGTAGAGCAAAGGACTGAAAATCCTTGTGTCCCTGGTTCGATTCCTGGAGGTACCACAAAAAACCCGAACAATTTGTTCGGGTTTTTTATTAAAAAAGGTTTTAAAAGTAAATTTTTATTATCGATTTTAATTTTATCTATAATTTATTTATTCATCTTCATCATCTAAATCTACATCTTCTAAATCCAAATCTAAATCATCACTAATTTCAGAACCTAGCATATCATCTTCATCTTCATCATGATTTTCCATACTATCAACCAATTCATCACTTATTTTAACTAAGTAAATAGTATCACTTGTTGAAACTTGAACAGCTTCAACATAGTGTCCATTTTGATTCGTGAACTTTATTATATCTCTAATTCCATAACCATCAGGAAATTTTTCCACCAATAAATTTAGGATTTCTGTGGTTAATTTTTTATAATCTACAATGATTCTTTTCATAACAAATCAGTTAAAATTTAACTAAAAAAATAAATTATTATTTGATTAACTTTTTCTGTAAGTTCAAATATAGAAAATATTTCAATCCAAAATAAAAATGGCATTACATTTTTATTTCAACAAATATTAATTATAAGACATAAAAAAACCAAGATATCTCTTGGTTTCTACTAAAATATTTTGAAAATAAAATTAAAGCATCATTAAGTTACTAACTTCTAGTTCAGTTAAATGACGATAATGCCCACGTGGTAGATCTTTCTTTGTTAAACCTGCAAAAATTACACGATCTAATTTAACCACACTATAGTTAAAGTGTTCAAAAATTCTACGTACAATTCGGTTTCTTCCTGAGTGAATTTTAACTCCTATCTCACTCTTTGGCTGATTTATAATATATGAAATTTCATCAACTAGCACTCTTTTTTCATCTAAAATAAAACCGTCAGCTATTTTCTGCATATCACTCATAGCCAACTTTTTATCTAAAGAAGCATGATACAATTTTTGAATATTGTGTTTCGGATGCGTTAGTTTTTTTGCCAATTCACCATCATTCGTAAAAAGCAACAAACCTGTCGTATTCCTATCTAATCTTCCAACTGGGTAAATACGTTCTTTTGAAGCATTTGCAATTAACTCCATTACCGTTTTACGTCCTCTATCATCATCCATTGTGGTAATAAAGTTTTTTGGTTTATTTAATAAAACATATCGTTTTTTTTCAGGACTAATTAACGAACCATCAAACTTAACAACATCATTTGGCATTACTTGATAACCCATTTCGTTAACCAACTTACCATTTACCGATGCACTTCCCGCTTTAATATAAACATCAGCTTCTCTACGTGAACAAATACCAGAATTTGAGATGTACTTATTTAAACGAATACCTTCGTTCTCTGTTGTATTTTTTTCTGGTTTTGGAGTTGTAGTTTCTTTTGAAATTGGTCTCTCTTTTTTAAAAGCAGGCTTATCTTTAAAGCTTTTAGTAAATTTTTTTTTACTATCAAATTTTGGCTTAGAAGTATTTGAAGTTGTCTTATTTCCTTGTTGTCGTCCTCTCGACGAGTTTTTACTTGAATTCATTTTTTATATTTTTTGCAAAAGTAATATATTCTTCTGATAATTAACTAAATAATTATTTTATTTAAGCAGTATTTTATTTATAATCACAGAGTAATCAATTAAGGCTAAACTAAATACACCCGTTATAATTAATAATTTTAAAATTAAATGCAACAACATGTAATTGCGTATGCTCTTGCTTAACCACAAAGCAAGAACAAAGATAAAAAGCACGACAACACTTACATAGAAAAAATATTTCATTCCTCCAATTTCAGGATATTTCAACAAGAAATAAATTGGATTTAATGTTAAAAGTGCTAAAAGCGAAATTAGTATTTTAGTGAAATACTCGCCATATTTTACAGCTATTGTCTGGTAATTCTGAACAAAGTCTCCTTTAATTCTCTCTAAATCTTTAATTAATTCTCTAATTAATAATATAAAAAATAAAAAGGCTGCGTGTGTGAAAATTAGTTCCGAGAAGTTTTTATAGTATACAAAAACAGCAAAAAAGGGTAAAATAGCCAAACATGCTGCCGAGAATAATCCCGTTAATGGATATTTCTTAAGTTTATGAGAATAAAACCAAATTAAAAAAATATAAACCGAAAAAAACAACGCAGCTCTCCATGAAACTAAAAAAGCAATTACAACACCAATAAAGTTTAATAAAAAATAAAAACGAAGTTTATTTTTTTGACTAACAATTGCATCGATTTTGGATTTAACGGGTTTGTTAATTTTATCAGTTTCCGAATCGTAAAAATTATTAATGATGTATCCGGAAGCAATTACACAAATTGTTGAAAGCACAATAAAATATAAATTGATATCCAATAATACATATCGCAGCGATTTTTCAGGAGAAAAAATAAAAATAGAAGCTAAATATTGAGCTATTACAATTAATAAAATATTATAACCTCTTACCACAGAAAATAAACTCAGCATTTTTATATAAAAAGGAACCGGTTTTTTACTGTTGTTTTTAGAAATTTCAAGTAAATCCATTGGTAAGAAAAATATTTATGCAATAAGACTATCCTTTTAAATAGTAATATATTCCATTAAAACCTATAAACCAATTCTAGCTTAAAGTCTTTTAATATTGATTTTGTTTTGTCAAAATCTTCGGTAAATCCTAAAATATAACCTCCACCACCCGAGCCACATAATTTCAAATAATAGTCGTTCGTGTCAATTCCTTTTTGCCAAATTTTATGAAATGGCTTCGGAATCATTGGTTTAAAATTATCTAAAACAACTTTAGATAATTGTTTTACATTTCCAAACAACGATTTTACATTGCCATTTAAAAAATCTTCAATACAAGCATCAGTATGTTTTGCGAAATCTTCATTTAACATTTTTCTAAAGCCTTTATTTTTCATTTTATTCATAAAAATGGTTACCATTGGTTCGGTTTCACCAACCATTTCTGAATCTAATAAAAATACCGCTCCTTTTCCTTCCTTTTGGGATGGAATCCCTGTTGCCTCTAAATTATCTTTTGAATTTATTAAAATTGGTATACTTAAATACGAATTTAACGGGTCTAACCCTGAACTTTTCCCATGGAAGAAAGATTCCATTAATGAAAATATTTCTTTCAATTTCAGCAACTTATCTCTAGTTAAATTTTCTAAAACCGTTATTTTATTATTCGCATATTTATCATAAATTGAAGCTACTAATGCCCCAGAACTTCCTACACCATACCCTTGTGGAATACTAGAATCAAAATACATTCCTTCTTCTATATCAACTCTCAATTCATCTAACCTAAAACTAACCAACACTGTATTTTCAATACTTGCAAGATAATTGTAGAATTTCAATAAATTAGAATTTGATTTTTTTGCTTCTTCAGAAATTATGTTTTCTTTTTTTAAAGCACCATTATAACAGTTGTATGGTATTGCCAATCCTTTGGAATCTTTAATGATCCCATACTCTCCAAAAAGTAAGATTTTTGCGTAAAAAAGAGGTCCTCTCATATGTTTAATTATTGGATAATCGTTTTGCCCCATTTCCAATTCTGTCGCAAATATAATGATTTTCTTGACAATATTGAATTAACTTACTTGTTATAAAATTGTTAACAGTTTCCTTTTCTTTTTCAGGAAACAATATATGAACATTAGCACCAGCATCTAAAGTAAAGCAGATATTCGAATTTGTTTTAGCTCTAAACTCCCAAACTTTATTAATTATTTTTAAGGTATTAGGTTTCATTAAAATAAAATACGGATTGCTAGTCATCATCATAGCATGCAGGCTTAAAGCTTCGCTTTCTACAATGGCAATAAATTCTTTTAAATTACCATCTTGAAGCACTTCTGAAATTTTTGAAATATTCTCATTTGCTTGCTGAAAACGTTGTTTCGCAAACGGATGATTATACATTAGTTGATGCCCAACAGTACTGGAGACTTGCTTTTCTCCTTCATCAACTAACAAAATTGTATCGTGATAATTTTTAAAATTTTTGTGAATTTTATAAGGAAATTTTACACCAAATAAATTAGAACTTCCTTTAATTTTTGAATGATTTCCCCAAACAATTAATTCTCCTTCAATACTTCTACACGCACTTCCTGACCCTAAACGAGCTAAAAATGATGCTTTTTTATTGAAATATTCTTCAGAAATTGTTGAATTTAATTCTTTTTCCAAACTCATTACACATAATGCCAAAGCGCTCATTCCACTTGCTGAAGACGCAATTCCACTACTATGTGGAAAAGAATTACGTGATTTTATTACAAAATCAAAATCCTTCAAAAATGGGACATATTGTTCTATTCTTTCAAAAAATTGTTGAATTTTAGGTTTGAAATCTTCTTTCTTTTCACCTTCAAAATAGATTTCAAAATTAAAACAAGATTCGTCATGCTGAACTTGGTTCAACATCTCATTATGTGAACCTGAAACAAGTTCAGGTTGATGTTTTTTTAACTTATATTCTAACGTAGTTAATGTAAAACAAGCGTCTAACGTAAAACTTATTGACGCATTTTCAGGAATTTGAGGTTCTTGTTTTCCCCAATATTTTACCAAAGCTATATTGCTTGGTGTTTTCCAAGTTACACTTCCGTTTGAAACTTTTGAGGTGTCAAAATCATTTAAAATAAAATCGAATTCAGTCAAAACTATAA
>NZ_JBFFOE010000006.1:0-63741 GCF_041562875.1 Lutibacter sp.
ACTTAAAAACCTTATAGAATATTCTGGTTCAAATGCATTAATTGAAGTTGATGGTGGAGTAACTGACCAAAACATAGAAAAACTTTCTGAAGTAGGTGCAAATGCCTTTGTTGCTGGAAGTTTTGTTTTTAAAAGTGAAAATCCTACTGAAACTATTATGAATTTAAAAAATTTAGTATCTCCTAAATAATTCGTATTTATAAATTTTGAGTATTAAAATATAAAAAAGCAAGTTAAAATAATTTTTAACTTGCTTTTTTTATGTTTGTGACCCCGACAGGATTCAAACCTGTAACCGCTGGAGCCGAAATCCAGTGCGCTATTCAGTTGCGCCACGAGGCCTAATTTTATTTTAACTACCCTAGAAGTTCTTTTACAGCTGTGGAAATTGCCTTACCATCAGCTTTTCCTTCTAATTTTTTTGAAGCCAATCCCATAACTTTCCCCATATCTTTAATTGATGTAGCTCCTACTGAATCCATAATTTCAGAAATCACTTTTTTTAAATCCTCAGTACTCATTTGCTCAGGTAAAAATTGAGAAATAATTGCTATTTGAGCTAATTCTGGTTCTGCTAAATCGTCTCTACCTTGTTCTTTATAAATTGTAGCGCTATCTTTTCGTTGTTTAACTAATTTTTGAAGTAACTTAATTTCTTCTTCTTTGGTCAATTCACTTGAGGCACCTTCTTTTGTTTGAGCTAATAATATTTCAGATTTAATAGCTCTTAAAGATTCTAAAGCTATAACATCTTTTGCCTTCATAGCATCCTTCAATTTCATCATTAATTCTTGTTGTAAACTCATACTTTAATGTTTTTATAGTAGTGCGAAGATAAAAAAAAAGAACCCGAAAACCTTTAATTTTTATAAAGATTTTCGAGTCCAAAACTTAGAAAATTAATCTAAGGGTACTCATCTTTGGGCTAAGTTTTAATCTACATTATCATGTAGAAATGAATTATTTGAGCGAAATTGTATTTCATCATTCTCATCAATCTGTAATGTAGTTCTAGATTGAGTAATTTCAGAAGAATGTGAGGTTTCATTTAATTGAACTCCCATTCGTTTATATGCTGGCTCTTTTTCTATTTCATCAATATTTTTATTTACTCTATTTACAAATTTATAATTAAAATTCCTCATTTCTTCTCTTCGATGTGCTGCTCTTTTTTGCAATTCATCAATAGTTAATTCCAAAGGGTTAATTTCTTTATGATCTATAACTTCTTGATTTTTAATATCTATTTCAATTTTGGGTACAGACCTTACCGTAAAATTCAAATCTTCATTAACTTTTTCTTTAACTAAACTTGGCTTAGAAGCTTTCGCTAAATTATTTTCTAATTCAGTATAATCTTCTAAAGAGAAATATACATCTTCATTTACTTCCTTTATTGGTTTTAAAACTTGATAATCAAAAACATCAATAGTGTTAATATTAACTTTAGGCTCTTCAAATTTAGGTTTCTTGTTAATTTCAGCAATTGGCAAATCAAATGTTAAAGAAATTTGATTTTCTTCTTCATAAATTTGTTCTGGCTCTTCTACTTTTTCTGAAATTATTGAAGTTATTACAAAATCTTCAATAGTTTCTAAAGAAATCTCTTCATAAACAACATCAATATTTTTAATAAATTCAGTAGTTGGAATAATTTCAAATGCTGTTTCTATTTCATCACCTAAATCAAAAACAATTTTATCTTCAACAACAGGAGTTTTATCAATTGGATTGAAAGCTTGTTTTTTTAATGGACTATCAATTCTTTTTTCTAAAAAATCGAATGTTGCTTCTTGATCATCACCCAGTGTATGAATTATTTTTTTAGCTTCAGTATTTGAAATCTCATGTTGTTGATCTTTGTTAAATCCTGTTGCTACTATAGTAACTGAAATAGCATTCCCCAAAGATTCATCTTCGCCAACACCCATGATAATATTAACATCGGTTGTATTTACATCTGTTTTTGCTTCAGACTGAATATATTCGTTTATCTCACCTATTTCATCAATTGTAATCTCATCGGTACCAGAAACAATTAATAGTAAGACATTTTTAGCTCCTGTTATTTTATTGTCATTTAATAAAGGAGAGTCTAAAGCTTTAGAAATTGCTTCTTGAGATCTATTTGTACCTGAAGCTATTGCAGATCCCATAATTGCAGTTCCACTATTAGATAGTACGGTTTTTGCATCTCTTAAATCAATATTTTGAGTGTAGTGATGTGTAATTACTTCAGCTATTCCACGAGAAGCGGTAGACAATACTTCATCTGCTTTTGAAAATCCAGCTTTAAAACCAAGATTCCCATAAACTTCTCTCAATTTATTATTATTAATTACAACTAATGAATCTACATACCCACGTAATTTTTCAATTCCTTTTTGAGCTTGTTCAGTACGCATTTTACCTTCAAAAGAAAAAGGTATTGTAACTATTCCAATAGTTAATAAATCTAATTCACGCGCAACTTTAGCAATAACAGGAGCGGCACCAGTACCTGTTCCACCACCCATACCAACAGTGATAAATACCATTTTAGCATTAGTCGACAACATGTCTTTTATATCTTGGATGCTTTCTATTGCTGCTTGTTCACCAACTTCTGGATTTGCACCAGCTCCCAATCCTTCTGTTAATGAAATTCCTAATTGAATTTTTGTTGGAATTGGACTGTTCTGTAATGCCTGAGCATCGGTATTACAAACAACAAAATCAACCCCGTCTATACCTTGTGCGTACATATGATTTACGGCATTACTACCGCCACCTCCAACTCCTATTACTTTAATAACGTTGGACTGATTTTTTGGTAAATCGAATGAAATGTTGTTGAAATCTGAACTGCTCATAATCTGTTTATTTGGTCTTTTCTTAATTTTTTTACTTACTCTGCATTATCTAAAAAGTCTCTAAACTTATCTCCCCATTTTTCAAAAATTGATTTTTTAGGTTCTTCAACTTTTCCCACTTCCTCATTGGTTTCTTTGTCTGCATTGTCTCCTTTTGAAGATTCCACCTTTACTTGTTGAGAAATTTTTAGTCTATTTTTCTCAATTTTGTTTAAACCATTCATTAATAGTCCTACTGCTGTTGCATATTGTGGACTTGACAAACTTTCATCAGAATCACCGGCTAAATTTTCATTTGGATATCCAATTCTTGTATCCATTCCTGTAATATATTCAACTAATTGTTTTATATGTTTTAATTCGGCTCCACCACCTGTTAAAACAATACCCGCAATTAATTTTTTCTTAGGCTCTTCATGTCCATAGTTTTTAATTTCTAAAAACACTTGTTCAATAATTTCTAAAACACGTGCATGAATTATTTTTGATAAGTTTTTTAGTGTAATTTCTTTTGGATCTCTACCTCTCAACCCCGGAATAGAAACAATTTCGTTTTCTTTGTTTTCCCCAGGCCAAGCTGAACCAAATTTTGTTTTTAATAATTCGGCTTGTTTTTCAATAATTGAACAGCCTTCTTTAATATCTTCTGTTATTACATTTCCACCAAATGGGATTACTGCCGTATGACGAATAATACCATTTTTAAAAATTGCCAAATCTGTAGTTCCTCCACCAATGTCAATTAACGCTACACCTGCTTCTTTTTCTTCATTGCTTAAAACTGCTTCTGCTGATGCTAAAGGTTCTAAAGTAATACCTGCCAAATTTAACCCTGCACTTTTTATGCAACGCCCAACATTTCTTATGGAAGAAACCTGACCAACAACTACATGGAAATTAGCTTCTAATCGACCGCCATACATACCTACTGGTTGTGTAATTTCAGCCTGACCATCAACTTTAAATTCTTGAGGCAATACATGGATTATTTCTTCTCCTGGCAGCATAACCAATTTATAAACCTGTTTTTCAAGTTTTTCTATATCCTCATCACAAATTACGTCTTCAGAATTTGGACGCGTAATATAGTCACTATGTTGTAAGCTTCTTATATGCTGACCTGCAATACCAACAACAGCTTCAGTAATTTTAATTCCAGAAACCGCAATAGCTTCATCAACAGCCATTTGAATTGACTGTATAGTTTGTGTAATATTATTTACAACACCTCTGTGCACACCTAAGCTTTTTGCCTTCCCAATTCCAAGCAACTCAATTTTCCCATATTCATTTCTACGTCCAATCATAGCAACAATTTTTGTTGTTCCTATGTCTAGTCCTACTGAAATATCATCGTGTTCCATAATTTACTTTTTTGTACACACAACTTGATTGCTGTATTTTAAATTTATTGATATGTAATTATCTATCGTTTTATCAGTCATTGTTTTTTTGAAAAATGATTCCAAATTTTTAAATTTTTGATTCAAATCTTCAATTTTTCCTATAAATATTTTCTGATCACCCACTCGTGTATTCAAAACATACTCATTATTCGGCATTTTTTGTATGCTTGTTAATTGCATTTTCAAAAATTCATCTTTTAAGATTGTTGTTACCAAAATATGAATTTCAGGAATATTCGCTTCCTTAATATCTCCAGAAACCAACAATACTCTAGCCGAATGATTTTCTGATAAAGGCATTACTTTTGCTTGTTTATCAATGTAATAGCTCTTTGTATTTGATAGCACTCTGGCAATAGGTGTTCGTTGCTTTATTTTAGCTTTTAACAAACCGTCAACAGTTAAAAAAACAGCTACATCTTCTACCATGGGGTGTGATAGTACATTCGCCTCTAATAAATGTAAATCTATGACAGATTTCGCTTGGTTTTTAACTGTTCTGCCATTTTGTATTAACAATTTATTAACTATTTGATCATTCATAAAAAGGTTATTTCCTTCCTCAAATTCAATCATTATTTCACGTACTTCAATACTACTATTTTTGTTGATAGAAAAACCATACAAAAACACTACTAATGCAAGTAATAAAGTACCTTTTATGAAATTCCAATTAATTTTCAACTTTCAAATTGTTTTTAATTATATCAACTAATTCACCTATATCTCCAGCTCCAATCATCACTATTACTTGGGCTTTTGATTTTAAAACGTTCTCAACTAATTTTTCTTTTGAAGAAATACACTTATTTTTTAATGAAATTTTACTTAATAACCACTGAGAGGTTACTCCTTCAATTGGTGTTTCTCTTGCTGGATAAATATCTAATAAAATTAATTCGTCAAAACGAGACAAACTTGCAGCAAAATCATCAATAAAATCTCTTGTTCTACTGTATAAATGAGGTTGAAAAATTCCTAATACTTTTTTTGAAGGATACATTTCTTGTACTGAATCTACAACTGCATTTATTTCAGTTGGATGATGCGCATAATCATCAATTAAAACTAGGTTCTCAGTATTAATTTTATAAGAAAATCGTCTTTTAACCCCTTTAAATGATAGTAAAGCTTTAGCAATGACTTGTAATGATATTCCAAAATTATTTGCCATTGCCAAAGCCGCCATTGCATTTAGCACATTATGTTTTCCTGGTAAGTTTATTTTTATATTTTTAATATATTCTGAAGGCGTTTGTACATCAAAAACATAAGCTCCGCCTTCAATTTTTAAATTCTTAGCATCATAGTCTGCATCTTCATTAATCCCATATGTTAACCCTTCTATAGGTAACCCTTTTTTAACTATCAATGTATTAGAAACTTTAGCTGCAAAATCTCTAAATGATTTTTCTAATTCTGAATGACTCCCATAAATATCTAAATGATCAGCATCCATTGAAGTAATACAAGCAATATTTGGTGAAAGTTTTAAAAATGATCTATCAAACTCATCAGCTTCTACTACTGAAATTTCGCTTCCTCCTAAAATTAAATTAGAATTATAATTTTCTGAAATTCCACCTAAAAATGATGTTGCATTTACATTGGCTTCTTTTAAAATATGTCCTAAAATTGTTGTAGTTGTTGTTTTGCCGTGAGTACCTGCAACAGCCAAACAATTTGTGTTTTTAGTTATTTCTCCTAATATTTCTGAACGTTTTAATATTTTAAAATCATTTTCTGAAAAATAATTTAATTCTGAATGATTTTTAGAAACTGCTGGAGTATATACTACCAATGTGTTTTGATTATTATTAAATGCTGAAGGAATTAAATTTACTGAATCTTCAAAATGAATTTCAATCCCAATATTTTGAAGTGATTTTGTAATTTCAGTTGAAACTTTATCATAACCAGCTACATTATTACCATTGCTTTTAAAATAGTTTGCAATAGCACTCATACCGATTCCTCCAATACCAATAAAATAGACGTTATGTATCTTTTCTAAATTCAAATTAACTAATTATTAATTTTTCAATTTCTTTCACTATATCCTTTGTTGCATTTGGCAATGCTAATTTTTTAATATTTTCACTTAATGTTTCTTGTAACTTTTCATTCTCCAGCAATTCTTTAAACATGGTTTGAAACATTTCTAATTCAGATTCTTTTAATAACAATGCCGCATTATCATTCACAACAGCTAATGCATTTTTAGTTTGATGATCTTCGGCTACATTTGGCGATGGAATAAATATCACAGGCTTTCCTACAATACATAATTCAGAAATTGAACTTGCTCCTGCTCTGCTAATTAAAATATCAGCTGCAGCATAGGTTAAATCCATTCTGTTTAAAAAAGCATAAGTTTGTACACCTTCTAATTCATCATACTTTTTAAACTCATCATAATACAACTTTCCTGTTTGCCAAATTAACTCTACCTTATTTGAAACCAGCCAGTTAATGTGTTTTTCAATTAAATTATTAACTGCTCTTGCTCCCAAACTCCCTCCAATAATTACCAATGTTTTTTTATGAATATCTAAATTGAAATATTTTAGCGCTTGTTCTCTTTTGCTATCAATATCCAATAAATCTTGACGAACCGGATTTCCTGTTTTTATAATTTTACCAACTGGGAAAAAACGTTCTAAACCATCATATGCAACACAAATTTTATGCGCCTTTTTACTTAGTAATTTATTGGTTATTCCCGGATATGAATTTTGCTCTTGAATCACCGTTTTCACACCTAATCTATTTGCCATAAACAATGTTGGTCCACTTGCAAAACCTCCAGTACCAATCACAATTGTTGGTTTAAATTTTTTGATTATTTTATATGCATTAAAAAAACTACTAAATAATTTGAAAGGAAATGCTAAATTTTTTATTGTTAACTTTCTTTGCAATCCAGAAATCCATAAACCTATAATCTCATAACCCGCTTGAGGAACTTTTTCCATTTCCATTCTATCTTTCGCTCCTACAAATAAAAATTTTGCATCGGGATATTTCTCCTTTAGCTCATTTGCTATTGAAACAGCTGGGTAAATATGCCCGCCAGTTCCACCGCCACTTAATATAATATTAACCGATTGCTTCATGTAAAATATCTAAAGGGTTATCTTCATTTTCTGAGCTGTCAATTTTTTCTTTATCAGCAGTTACACTTAAAATAATACCAATTGCAAAGCAAGTCATCCAAATTGATGTACCTCCACTACTAATTAATGGCAAAGTTTGCCCTGTTACAGGAAATAAATTAACTGCTACTGCCATATTTATTAATGCCTGAAAAATGATAGGTAAACCAACTCCAATAATAAGTAATGTTGCAAATACGCTGGTTGCTTTTTTGGCTGCCATTACAATTCTAAACAACAACATAAAATACAAAAGTATTACAACTGAGGCTCCAACTAACCCATATTCTTCAACAATAATGGCAAAAATAAAATCGGATGAAGATTGTGGTAAAAAATTTTTCTGAATACTTTTTCCAGGGCCTCTTCCTTGTAAACCACCACTAGCAATAGCAATTTTGGCTTTTTCAACTTGATATCCTTCTTCAACATTTTTATCAGAAAAATTTTCAACTCTACTAATCCAAGTATCAACTCTGTTAGGCATTACATCTGGAAAGGCTTTTGCAATGATTACAAATAGAGTTAATGCTAACACCCCTATTCCCAAAACGTATAAAATATACTTAAAAGGATACCCTCCTATAAAAGCCAACAACAATACCATAACAAAACTAATGGCCGTTGTTGAGAAATTTGCTGGTAAAATTAGTGCTAGAATAATAGCTATAGGTAACCATAATTGAAAAATGCTTTCTTTAAAAGTTACTTTATTATCCTTATTACGAGCTAAATAACGAGCAACATAAACCATAATTACTAAGCCTGCCAATGTTGATGTTTGAAAACCAACACCAATAAACGGAATTTGAATCCAACGACTTGCATTTGAACCTCCAATAGTAGTTCCTTGTGTAAGTGTATAAATTAGCAATAATATGACTAGAGGAATCATTAAAACCGAGCCTCCACTAAAATATCTATATGGAAGTTTATGAACCCCATAAATAATTAAAAATCCGCATAACAATAAAAAGGCATGTTTAAATAAATGAAAAGTTGGAGTACCATTATTTACTACATAAACCAAATTGGTACTTGCACTATAAACAGGCAAAAAAGACAAAATAGCTAAAACAGAAACTATTGCCCAAATTGCTCGATCACCTTCAATATTTTTAAGGATATTCTTCATTTACAATTCTCTAACTGCTTGTTTAAATTTATTACCTCTATCTTCATAATTTTCAAATAAATCAAAACTTGCACAAGCTGGAGATAGTAATACAGTATCTCCTTTTTCTGCAATTTTATATGCTACTTTTACAGCTTCCTCAGCACCTGCAGTTTCAACTATTAAATCAATTACATTATAAAAAGTGTTTACAATTTTCTGATTATCAACACCTAAACAAATAATCGCTTTCACTTTTTCACGAACTAACGGCATTAAATCTAAATAATCATTCCCTTTATCAACTCCCCCAACAATCCAAACAGTTGGAGATTGCATGCAATCTAATGCGTAAAATGTTGCATTTACATTGGTTGCTTTAGAATCATTTATGTAATGCACACCATTAATTTTCAATACAGATTCAAGTCTATGTTCAGCACCTTCAAAATCTTCTAAACTTTCTCTAATAGTGTCTTTTCTAACTTTTAACAATGAAGCCGCCATAGCTGCTGCCATTGCATTTTTTGTATTGTGTTTACCTTTTAAAGCTAAAGTTGAAATCTCCATTATTTTTTGTTCTGTTTTATAATTCATTATTATTTGTTCGTCTTTTAAATACACACCTTGTTCCAATTCATTTTCTAATGAAAAAGGCAATAAAGTGGCATTTACTTTATTATTTTTTAACCAATTGTTTATTACTACATCATCAAAATCATAAATCAAAAAATCATCTTCTGTTTGATTTTCTGTAATTTTAAATTTTGAGTTTACATAATTCTCAAATTTATAATCATACCTATCTAAATGATCAGGTGTTATGTTCGTAATTATTGCAATATGTGGCGCAAAATTTTGAATACCATCTAATTGAAAACTACTTAACTCTAGCACATGAATATCAGTTTTTTTTTCTGCCACTTGTTGCGCAAAACTTTTACCAATATTTCCACCCATACTGACATCTAAACCTGCTTTTTTCAAAATATGATTTACCAGCATTGTTGTGGTGGTTTTTCCGTTTGAACCCGTAATCCCAACAATAACTCCGTTTGTATATTTTGAAGCAAATTCAATTTCAGAAATTACAGAAATCCCTTTTTGTTTTAATGTTGTTATTAATGAAACTGAATCAGGAATTCCTGGACTTTTCATTACCACATCAGCGTCAAAAATTTTAGCTTCTGTATGATTCCCTTCTTCAAAAGAAATGTCATTATTTAAAAGAACTTCTTTATATTTTTTTGCTATTGTTCCCTTCTCAGAAACAAATACTTCATATCCTTTCTGCTTCCCTAAAATTGCGGTTCCAACACCACTTTCGCCTGCACCAAGAATAACTAATTTCATCTATCGTAACTTTAGAGTTACTATTGTAAAAACTGCCAACATAATTCCAATAATCCAAAAACGAGTTACAATCTTACTTTCATGATAACCTGATTTTTGATAGTGATGATGCAACGGCGACATTTTAAAAATTCGCCTCCCTTCACCATATTTATTTTTAGAATATTTAAAATAACTCACTTGCAATATCACCGATAACGTTTCAATAAAAAAGACGCCTGCCAAAATTGGAATTAACAATTCTTTACGAACCGAAATAGCCAAAACGGCAATAATACCACCTATGGTTAAGCTTCCTGTGTCTCCCATAAAAACTTGAGCTGGATAAGTATTATACCATAAAAACCCAATTAAAGCACCCACAAAGGCTGCTATAAAAATGGTCATTTCACCTGAGTTGGGTATGTACATTACATCCAAATAATTAGCGAAAATGATATTTCCTGATACCCAAGCAAAAATCCCCAGAGTTAAGACTATTATTGCTGAAGAACCAGCAGCTAAACCATCAATACCATCTGTTAAATTAGCGCCGTTTGATACTGCAGTTATAATAAAAATTACAATTGGAATAAAAATTAACCATGCATAATCTTTAAATCCATTTCCTAAAAAGCCAAGAGCATCTGCATAATCTAATTCGTTATTTTTTAAAAATGGTATGGTAGTTTTAGTAGATTTTTTAGCATCAGCAAATAATACAGGTGTCCCATTTTCGGTTACATATTGATATTTTACTGGTAATTTTTCTTTCATAGTAACACTTGGATGAAAGTACAACATAGCTCCAACAAAAATTCCTAAAGTAACTTGACCTAAAATTTTGAATCTTCCTTTTAAACCTGCTTTATTTTTTTTAAATATTTTAATATAATCATCTATAAAACCAATTGCTCCCATCCATAAAGTGGTAACAATAAGTATTACAATATAAATGTTATCTATTTTCGCAAATAAAAAGACTGGAATAAGAGTTGCTAAAATAATAATGACACCTCCCATAGTTGGTGTTCCCGCTTTTTCAGCTTGCCCTTCTAAACCTAAATCTCTTACAGACTCTCCTACTTGTTTACGCTGTAAAAAATTAATAATTTGTTTACCATAAATTGTTGAAAAAAGTAAAGAAACAATAAAAGCTAAGGCAGATCTAAACGAAATGTATTGAAACAATCCTGCGCCCGTTAAATTGTAATGACTTTCTAAATATTGAAATAAATAATATAACATGGTTTAACTTTCTATAGCTATTAGTAATTCTGTTATTTTCTCATAATCATCAAAATGTGATCGAATTCCTTTCACTTCCTGATATGTTTCATGACCTTTCCCTGCAATTAAAATAATATCACCTTTTTTCGCGAATTTTGTTGCGGCTTTAATTGCTTGTTCTCTATCTAAAATTGACACTGTTTTCTTGAAATTTTGAGGCTCTACACCTACTTCTATTTCTTCAATAATTGTTTGCGGATTTTCACTTCTTGGATTATCAGAAGTGAAAATTACTTGAGTACTTAATTGAGATGCTAAACGTCCCATAACAGGCCGCTTAGCTTTATCTCTATCGCCACCGCATCCCACAACGGTTATTACTTGTTCGTTTCCTGTTCTAATATCATTAATTGTTTCCAATACATTTTTTAATGCATCAGGTGTGTGCGCATAATCAATTATTGCAGTTACACCACCTTTTGAAATAAAGTGTTGAAATCTTCCACTTACGCTTTCTAATTCACTAATATGGGTTAAGGTTTCTGTTGAATCTAAACCTAATAAATTTGCAACACCATAAACAGCTGCTAAATTATATGCGTTAAAACTTCCTATTAATTTTGTCCAAACTTCTTTATTATTTATTGTTAACAACAAGCCTGAAAATTGATTTTCTAAAATTCTGACTTTAAAATCAGCCATTGTTTTTAAAGCATAAGACTGTTTATTTGCTATTGTATTTTGAAGCATTACTGCTCCGTTTTTATCATCGATATTTACCAAAGCAAAGGCAGATTTAGGTAACGAATCAAAAAACGATTTTTTCACATCTCTGTATGTTGCGAAAGTTTTATGATAATCTAAATGATCGTGTGTTAAATTGGTAAAAACTCCACCTGCAAATTGTAATCCTTCAGTTCTTTTTTGTTGAATTCCATGAGAACTTACTTCCATAAAGCAATAATCGACTCCTAATTCAACCATTTCATTCAGGTACTTATTTATTAAAACCGAATTTGGTGTAGTGTGTGTTGCATTATATTGAATTGTATCCACCAAAATTTTTACTGTAGATAACAAACCTGCTTTATAACCTGCTTTTTGAAATAAATTATGTAGTAAAGTGGCAATGGTGGTTTTTCCGTTTGTACCCGTAATTCCTACTAATTTCAATTTTGAAGAAGGGTTATCATAAAAATTTGAAGCTATAATAGCCAATGCACTATTAGAATCTTCAACTTGAATATAGGTTATGTTTTGAATTAAATTTTCAGGTAATTCTTCACAAACAATTACCGTAGCACCTATCTCAATTGCCTTGTTAATAAATTGATGCCCATTAAACAACAATCCCTTTTGAGCAACAAACAAACTATTTTGTTGCACTTCTCGTGAATCAAAAGCTATAGCATTTACCAATTTATCTGTACTGCCATGTATGGCATTAACAGAAACTTTATACAATATGTTTTTTAGTACCTTCAATTAAATTAAATTTAAAACTATAGTGGTTCCTTTTATTAATATTTCTCCTGCATTTATAGATTGATCTTGTACTTTTCCTTCTCCGTTTAAATTTACTTTCAACCCTATATTTTCAAGTAAAGAAATGGCGTCCATAGCCGCCATTCCTTTAACATTCGGGATTGAAATAAATTCCTTATTAGATTCAGTGTAATAAGAATCAAAATTATTTTTAATACTTGCAAAATTTGGAGTGCTGTTATCTATGGTATTAATTATGTGATTTGAGGTATATATTTTTTGAGCAATATCTTTAAAAACTGGGCCAGAAACATCTGCACCATAAAAACCAGTTTTTGTATCAGGTTTATGAATAACTACAATACACGAATACATTGGGTCTTCCGCAGGAAAATAGCCAGTAAACGATGAAATATATTTTTTTTCTTTAATCCATTCTGCATAATTACCATATTCCGTTCTTGCAGTACCAGTTTTACCCGCCATTGAAAAATTTTCATCGTACAATTTTTGTCCAGTTCCACGAATCACAACATTTTTTAGAATTTCTTGAACCTTCTTAATTGTTTCTTTTGAACAAATTTCAGAGTCTATTACTTCTTTCTCGAAATGCTCTACATGTTTATCCCAAGTACGAATTTCTTTTACAAATTTAGGTTTTAACATTTCCCCGTTATTTGCTATTGCATTGTAAAATGTAAGTGTTTGTAATGGAGTTAATTTTAAATTATAACCATAAGCAATGGAAGGCAATGCATTTTTACTCCATATTTCATCTCCAGGCGAAGGTATTACTGGCTTCCCTTCTCCTTTTATAGCTAAATTTAGCTTATCATTTAAGTGCATTCCTTTTAAAATATTGATAAATTTTTCAGGTTCCTTTCCAAAACCTTCTTCAATTAACCTTGCAAAAGCAATATTTGACGAAACTTCTAATGCTCTTGCCGCTGAAATTTTCCCATAACCACCTCTATGAGAATCATTAATATCTCTTCCATACATTCTATATTTCCCTTCACCCGTATCAACAACTGTGCTTGTGTCTATAACACCAGATTCTAAGGCTGTTACCAAAGACATTACTTTAAAAGCAGAACCAGGTTCATGGGATTCATAAACTGCATAATTCCTTTTTTCGTAATATTTACCTTCAGAACTCCTACCTAAATTTGAAATAGCCTTAATTTCTCCTGTTTTAGTTTCCATTACAACCACACAGCCATGCTCTGCATTGTAAAATTCTAATTGTCTCAATAAAGAATGATGAGCAATATCTTGTATGTTTACATCAATTGTTGTTACAATATCTTTACCATCAACAGGCTCTCTTTCGTTATTGTCATTAATTGGTTTCCATTGTCCTTGTGCAATTTTTTGCTTTAACCGCCAACCGTGCTTTCCATTTAAATAGTTTCTATAGGCACCTTCTATTCCAGGAGCACCTCTATAATCATCATAACCAATTGTTCTCTCAGCAACTCTCCCTAAAGGATGTGCTCTAACGGTAGATTGTTCAGCTATAAAACCTCCTTTATACATTCCTAAATTAAAAATAGGGAAACTCTTAATTTTTATATAATCGTTATACCCTAATTTTCGGGTAATAAATAAGTATCTATTTTTATTATTTCGTGCTTTTCTAATCTTTTGTTCCCAGTGAGAATCTGATTTCCCAAGCATTTTAGATAATTCTTTAGCTAAATTTCTAATCTCTTTTTCAAATACTTTAGAATCAACCGTAAAAGCATCCATTCTAATTTCATATTGCGACATTGAAGTAGCTAATAAACTACCATCAGCTGAAAATACATTTCCTCTATTTGCAAAAATTGTATCATTTCTAAGAGTCAGGTGTTCAGATAAACTTCTGTATTTTTCTCCTTCAGCAATTTGAATATCAGAAAGTCTTAAGATTATTGCCAACAAAAACAGCGTAATAAACACAAGCACAACATACAACTTATTCAATATGTTTTTTTTTGTAGCAGCCAATTATTCTTGTTTTTTTACAGTTACTCTTATTACCTGGGGTGGGGTTTCACTTGGCTTTAATTCCAAATCTAAAACCTTATTTTTAATTGTTGATTCTAATTTTAATTTCATAGAAATTGATCGAGTATCAACAAATTCAGATCTTAATTCTTTAATTTTCTTACTAAGTTTTGCAATTTCCATCACTTTTTTATCAGAACTGTGTGAGCTTGCAATCATTAGCATCATTAGCAAAACCATAAATAATATAAAACGCCAATTTTTAAAAGAATCATTACTTACTAAGAAGTTCCCTTTTAATACATGGTAAATATTTTCTTTAATATTAGCCATTATTTTAGGGTTGCAATTCTCAATTTTGCGCTTCTTGCTCTATTATTTATCTTAATTTCTTGAAATGATGGAACAATCATTTTCCCTACTTTTTTCAACGGAACACTTATATTTCCATAAAAATCTTTTTCAGGCTCTCCATCAAACAACCCATTAATCATAAATCGCTTCACCAACCTATCTTCTAAAGAATGATAAGAAATAACACTCAATCTTCCTTCTTTATTTAATATTTCAGGCACTTGTAATAAAAATTCTTTAAGTGCTTCTATTTCTTGATTTACTTCAATTCTTATTCCTTGAAAAATTTGAGCTAATATTTTATGCTCAACTGCCTTTGGCACAAATTCACTTAAAACCTCTTTTAATTCAAAACTTGTTTTAATTTTCTTTTCAGACCTTGCTTCAACAATTTTTTTAGCAATAGCTCTAGCATTTCTTAATTCTCCATATTGAAACAAAACATCGCTTAATTTTTCTTCATCATAAAAGTTAATCACCTGAAAAGCTGATAATTCATCTGCTTGATTCATTCTCATGTCCAAATCAGCATCAAATCTTGTAGAAAAACCACGTTCAGCCTCATCAAACTGATGTGAAGAAACCCCTAAATCTGCCAAAACACCGTCTACTTTTTTAACACCATAAAAACGTAAATACCTTTTAATAAATCTAAAATTTTGAGGAATCAACGTAAAACGTTCATCATCAATCATATTTCGTTTTGCATCTTCATCTTGATCAAATGCTAACAATTTTCCATGCTCATTTAATCTACTTAATATCTCTCTTGAGTGACCTCCGCCACCAAAAGTAACATCAACATATACACCGTTAGGTTTAATATTTAAACCATCAACACTTTCTTTTAATAAAACCGGATTATGATATTCCATTTTCGTTTTCTATTACATTACCCATTACTTCTTCAGCCAAATCTCCAAAATCACCCGTTGCATCATCAATAGCTTTTTCATAATTATCTTTATCCCAAACTTCAACAATGTTAACTGCTGAAGAAAACACCACATTTTTTGTAATTCCAGCGAAAGATTGTAAATCTTTTGGTATTAATAATCTGCCTGAACTATCTAATTCAATAATTTTTACACCAGCAGTAAAGCGCCTGATAAAGTCATTATTCTTTTTAACAAATCTGTTCAGCTTGTTTACCTTCGCCATCAAAATATTCCACTCAGACATTGGGTACAACTCCAAACACGGTTGAAAAACAGATCGTTTTAACACAAATCCATCTTGAAGTATTGGCGAAAGCTGTTTTTTTAATGCTGAAGAAAGTATTAATCTTCCTTTAGCATCGGCTTTACATTCATATGTACCTATTAGATTTACCATTTTGATTTTTAGTGTATTCAAAAATATAAATTTTTTCCCACAAAAAACCACTTTTACCCACTATGTTGATAACTTTTAACACTTAGCCTGTTTTTTACACTATATTTTTGAAAAACAAGTACTTAGAATTTAAATTACTATCGTTTATAAAAAAATCGTATTTTAGAAAAAAAAACTACCTTTGTAATTAGTTTTAAATTCAACATTAAATGAGCAATACTCTTATAAAAGAAGGGAAATTTAGTTATATTGAAGCTGGTGAAGGTGAACCAATAATTGTGCTTCATGGACTCATGGGTGCATTAAGTAATTTTGATGGCGTTTTAAACTATTTTTCAACCAAAGGGTATAAAGTAATTATCCCTGAGTTACCAATATATTCCTTACCACTTTTAAAAACAAATGTTAAAAACATTTCTAAATTTTTAAAAGAATTTATGGCTTTTAAAAAAATTGATAATGCTATTTTACTTGGAAACTCATTAGGTGGGCATATTGCATTGTACTTTACCAAATTTAATTTAAAAAATGTAAAAGGTATTGTTTTGACTGGAAGCTCTGGCTTGTATGAAAAATCTATGGGCGATACATACCCTAAGAGAGGTAACTATGAATATATAAAAGCTAAAACTGAAGAAGTTTTTTACGACCCAAAAATAGCTACAAAAGAAATTATTGATGAAGTTTACGCTTCTGTAAATGACAGAAGTAGAGTTATTAAAACATTGGCTATTGCTAAAAGTGCTATTCGGCATAATATGGCAAAAGATTTGCCCGCTATGCATACACCTGCATGCATAATTTGGGGAAAAAATGACACAGTAACTCCTCCTGAAGTTGCTGTTGATTTTGAAAAATTACTACCAGATGCTAAATTATATTGGATTGACAAATGTGGCCATACACCAATGATGGAGCACCCTGAAGAGTTCAATCAAATTCTTGAAAATTGGTTAACAGAACGAAACTTATAAAAATAATGAAAATTAAAACAGCTGATTTTGTAATTAGTAATTCTGATGTTTCCAAATGTCCAAAAGAACAACTTCCTGAATATGCTTTTATAGGTCGTTCTAACGTTGGAAAATCTTCGTTAATTAATATGCTAACTGATAGAAATAAGTTAGCAAAAATATCTGGAAGACCAGGAAAAACACAACTTATAAATCATTTTAAAATAAATAACACTTGGTTTTTAGTTGATTTACCAGGCTATGGATATGCAAAAGTTTCAAAAACGATAAAGCAAACATTTCAAAGTTTTATAAAAAACTACTTTTTGCAACGGGAGCAACTAATTTGTACTTTTGTTTTAATAGATTGTAGACATGAACCTCAAAAAATTGATTTGGAGTTTATGGAATTTTTAGGCGAAAATGGAATCCCATTTTGTATAATTTTTACCAAAGCAGACAAGGTTAAATTATCAGAATTGAATAGAAATGTTCAAATTTATAGTAAAACCATGACCGAAACAATATGGGAAACTATGCCTCAACACTTTGTTTCTTCTGCGAGTAACGCCACTGGTAGAGAAGAAATTTTAGAATTTATTGATGGCATAAATAAGGGATTAGAAAATAATTCATAAAATGGCTTCAACCATAAATAATTTAGCTGTATTGTTTGAAGACAACCACCTTATTATTATTAACAAACAATCGGGTGACATTGTTCAAGGTGATAAAACTGGAGACACTCCTTTAAGTGAAATTGTTAAAGAGTATATTAAAGTAAAATATAATAAGCCTGGCAATGTTTTTTTAGGCGTAGTTCACAGATTGGACAGACCAACAACTGGTATTGTTGTTTTTGCAAAAACATCAAAATCATTAGAGCGTTTTAATAAAATGTTACGCGATAAAACTGTTAACAAAACTTATTGGGCAGTTGTAAAAAACAAACCCGTTAAAAATACTGATACTCTTAGAGGATTTCTAAAAAAGAATCCGAAAAACAACAAATCAACTTCCTATTCTTCTGAAATTGAAGGAAGTAAAAAAGCTATTCTTCATTATAAATTATTGAAATCTTTAGATAATTATCATTTATTAGAAGTTGATTTAGAAACAGGTAGACACCACCAAATTAGATGTCAGCTAACTGCTATAGGCTCACCTATAAAAGGCGATTTAAAATATGGTTTTGACCGAAGCAATAAAGATGCAAGTATACATTTACATGCTCGTAAAATTGAATTCATCCATCCTGTAACTAAAGAACCTATTTCTATTATTGCTTCAACCCCAAAAGACCCTATTTGGGATGCTTGTAATTGATAATAATTTAACATTTTATTATATAAATATTTAGCACTTTTGAAGTAGGGTTTTCTTCATTACCATTGTTACATCATTATAATTCATTAATACGTTTAAAATTATGCGAAAAACAATAGTATCCGTTTTATTCTTTTTTTCAATCTTCATACTCTCTGCTCAAAATTGGGTAACAGATTTTAATGAAGCAAAAAAAATTGCTACTAAAAAAAATCAACCTATAATTTTGGTCTTCCAAGGGTCTGATTGGTGCGCTCCTTGCATAAAGTTAAATAAAGAAATTTGGAGTACTGAAGAATTTAAAACCTATTCTGAAAAGAATTTTGTAATGCTTCTTGCTGATTTTCCAAGAAAGAAAAAAAATGAACTAAGTGATTTTCAACAACAACAAAACAATCAACTTATGGAAAAATACAACCTACAAGGTTATTTTCCATTTGTAGCTGTTTTAGACAAAAAAGCAAAGCTTTTAGGTAACACTGGCTATAAAAAAATAAGTCCTTCTGAATATATTAAATTACTTAATTCATTTAAAAAGTAATGAATAAATATTTCTTTTTACTCTCTATTTTATTTGTATCATCTTATACAAACGCTCAACAACTTCACAGAAAAACGTTGAAGTTAATGGGTAGTAGATTTGATATATCTGTTGTTGCCAATGATTCTATTGAAGCAAGTAACTATATTAATCTTGCAATTAATGAAATTTCAAGAATTGAAAAAATAATTTCATCATGGGATATTAATTCTCAAACTTCAGAAATAAATAGAAATGCAGGTATTAAACCTATAAAAGTTTCTACCGAATTGTTTAATCTAATTCAACGTTCATTAGCAATTTCAAAACTAACTGATGGTGCTTTTGATATAAGTTATGCTTCTATGGATAAAATTTGGAAGTTTGATGGAAGTATGAAATCAATGCCTTCTGAAGATGAAATTAACAACTCTGTTTCCAAAGTTGGCTATCAAAATATTATTCTTAATGAAGAAAATGAAACTGTTTTTTTGAAACTAAAAGGAATGAAAATTGGTTTTGGAGCCATTGGCAAAGGCTACGCAGCTGATGAAGCTAAAAAATTATTAATTTCAAAAGGTGTAACTGCTGGAATTATTAATGCTTCTGGCGATATGAATACTTGGGGAAAACAACCAAGTGGAGAAGATTGGAAAGTGGCAATTACAAATCCTATGAATAAAAATACGGCTTTTGCACTTTTACCAATCACAAATGGTGCAGTTGTAACTTCTGGAAATTATGAAAAATATGTGACTTTAAATTCCACTAGATATTCACATATTATAGATCCAAGAACTGGGTATCCAACATCAGGTATTTTAAGTGTTACTGTTTTTGCTCCAAAAGCAGAACTAGCAGACGCTTTATCAACATCGGTTTTTGTAATGGGAACTGAAGTTGGTTTAAACAGAATAAATCAACTAAAAAATATAGAATGTATAATAATTGATGATCAAGGTAAAATTCACACATCTGAACATATTAATATTAACAAATTATGATAAAAAAAATAGGATTACTACTGTTAATAGGCTCTTTAACAACTTCATGTGTTGCTGTTAAAGAATATGAAAAAGTATATTTAAACGACCCAGATATGCTATTATCGGCTAAAAAATCGAATAAATTTGTAACAAGTTTCCAAGTTTATAGAGAAGCTGCCTCTGGGGCAAATGGCGGAAAATCAGGTGGTGGTTGTGGTTGTAATTAATAGAAGACTAAAAATGAAAAAAATAATAATTGTAGTTGTTTTGTTTAACTCTTTAGTGAGTTTTTCACAAACTACAAATACAGAATATAAAAAAAGAGTTTTAGAAACCGCTGAAGTTGACATTCTATCTAGTTTTTATTCACAAGATGGTGATAATGCATCTGTTACTGGTGGAATTGGCACCGAAAAGCTAACCGATTTAGCCACCAATTTTACAGTTTCCATTCCATTAAATGATGATGATGTTTTTACAATTGACGCAACTATTTCTGCATATACTTCAGCATCTTCAAGTAATTTAAATCCTTTTGATGCAAACGGAAGTGGTCTCGTTTTCTATGAAAATGGTGAAAGTGATCATGATAAAAGTTCTAATAAAAATGGAAACCCTATAGCTGCTACTTCTGGCGCTTCAAGCGCAGTCGCATCCAATAGTACACTATCATCTGGTGGCGCTAGCCCTTGGTATGAATCAACAGGTGCATCAAAATCAGATGTCTGGGTAAATGGCACTTTTAACTACAGTCATTCTTCAGATAATAGAAATACTATTTTAGATGCAAATGCAAGTTTCGCAAAAGAGTTTGATTATACATCTATTGGTATTGGTGGTGGCTTAACAAAACTTTTTAATGAAAAAAATACGGAAATTGGTTTAAAAGCTAATGTGTATTTAGATACTTGGAATCCTAGATATCCAACAGAAATACATTCATATTTAACAGCCAATCAAAATTTAAATAATGGTTTTTTTAGTGGAGTTGATATCTTAAACCAAAGTGGAAATGTAATTGACAAAAATGGAACAAATGTTTGGAGCCCAATTAATACAACACTTGTAGACAATAACTCCCGAAATACCTATTCGCTTTCTGTTAGCTTCTCTCAAATTTTAAGCAAAAAAATACAAGTTTCACTGTTTTTCGATTTGGTTCAACAAGATGGTTGGTTGGGAAATCCTATGCAGCGTGTTTATTTTGCCGATAGAGATAATTACTATATTGGAAATGCATCAAGTATCCCAAATTATACTTCTCCAACAAATACCAATGTTTTTCAATTAGCAGATGATATTGAGCGCTTACCAAATTCACGATTAAAATTACCTATTGGTATACGCTTTAACCAGTATATAAATGAAGTTGTAACACTAAGAACTTATTTCCGTTACTACTATGATGATTGGGGAGTAAAATCTTCAACAGCAGAAATTGAATTACCTATTAAAATTTCTGATAAGTTTACTTTTTACCCATCTTATAGATATTATACTCAAACAGCTGCAGATTATTTTGCGCCTTTTGAGCAACATATTTCAACTGAAGAATTTTACACTTCAGATTATGATTTATCAAAATTTAATACAAATCAAATTGGGGTTGGTTTTTCTTATACAGATATCTTTACGAAAAGCCACATTTGGAAATTAGGATTAAAAAGTATTGATCTAAAATACAATTCCTACAAAAGAAATACTGGACTTAAGGCTGGTATAATTTCGGCAGGATTAAAGTTTGTGATGGATTAACAATAACATTGTCAAACTGAGCTTGTCGAAGTTTAAATTGTATTACATTAATATATTTCGACAGGCTCAATATGACATTGGGTAATTTTTTTAGTTAAGCCCTATTTTTCTTAGCTACAATTTCATCCAAACACAAATTACCAATACTTCCTTTGTGTGTATGTTTTACTTTTTTATCTGGGTTAAAAGTACCTTCTTGAATATTTTTACCAACAATTTTATAGGCATCTCTAAACGGTACTCCGCTTTGAACCAACTTATTAACTTCCTCTACACTAAATAAGTATAAGTATTTCTCATCTTCAATAATATTATCTTTTACTTGAATATTTTTTAATGAATAGGTTAACATTTCTAAACAAGATTTTAAAGTTGAAAACGATGGAATTAAACCTTCTTTCAACAATTGTAAATCTCTATGATATCCACTTGGTAAATTATTTGTAATTAAAGTAAACTCGTATGGGAGTGCTTGTAATTTGTTACATTTCCCTCTAATTAATTCAAAAACATCTGGATTTTTTTTGTGAGGCATAATACTTGAACCTGTTGTTAATTCATCTGGAAATGAAATAAAACTAAAATTCTGACTCATATATAAACAAATATCCATACTCATTTTAGACAATGTACTTGCCACAGAACTAATAGCAAACGCAACTGATTTTTCTAATTTTCCTCTACCCATTTGAGCAGCCACAGAATTAAACTTCAACGTTTCAAAATTTAATGCTTTTGTAGTAAAATCTCTATCAATTGGGAATGAACTTCCATAACCTGCTGCTGAACCTAATGGGTTTTGATCCGCTACTTTATATGCTGCTTTTATGAAATAAATATCATCTATTAAAGTTTCTGCATACGCAGAAAACCATAAACCAAAAGATGATGGCATTGCAATTTGTAAATGTGTATAACCTGGCAATAAAACATTTTTATATTGTTCTGCTAATGAGATTAACAGGTTAAAAAGTGCATCAACCTCTTCACTAATTTCATTTAATGCATCTTTTAAATACAAGTGAACATCCACTAAAACTTGATCATTTCTTGACCTCGCTGTATGAATTTTTTTTCCTATATCACCCAACTCTTCAGTTAATAAAAACTCAATTTTAGAATGAACATCTTCAAAAGAATCTTCAATTTTGAATTTTCCATTTTCTATGTCTCCTAAAATAGCGCCCAATTCTACTTCAAGTAAGTTTAATTCTTCCGCAGTAAGTAAACCAATGCTGTGCAACATTTTTGCATGTGCAACATTTCCAATAACATCATATTTTGCTAAAATTAAATCAAGTTCTCTGTCGTTACCTACAGTAAATAAATCTATTTTCTTATCGGTTGAAAATCCTTTGTCCCAAAGTTTCATGCTTTTTTTCATTATAAAATTTCTTTTAATATTTTAATATACAAATCAATTCCTTCTTCAATTTCGTTTATATAAATAAATTCATCAGCAGTGTGGGAACGTAAACTTTGTCCAGGACCTAATTTTAGTGATGGACAACTTAATACAGATTGATCTGAAAGTGTTGGAGAACCATAAGTTTCTCTTCCTAATTTAATTCCAGCTTGCACAATTGCATGTTCTTTTGGAATTGATGATGAATTTAATCGTAATGATCTTGGACAAACTTCAGATTTTACATTTTTTGTAATAATATCAAAAACTTCTTGATTGGTGTATACATCTGTAACTCGAACATCAACAACAAATTTGCAACTTGCAGGAATTACGTTATGCTGACTTCCTGCTTCAATTTGTGTAACAGTCATTTTTACTTTACCAAGTGTTTCAGATACTTTTGGAAACTCAAATGTTTGAAACCAATGAATATCTTCAATTGCGTTATAAATAGCATTATCTGCAATTCCATGTGCTGCGTGACCAGAAGTTCCTTTAGCTTTGCAATTCATAACCATCAACCCTTTTTCAGCAATCGCTAAATTCATTAAAGTTGGCTCACCAACAATTGCAAAATCTATTTCAGGAATAATTTTTAACATAGAATTTAATCCATTCGGTCCAGAGTTTTCTTCTTCGGCAGAAGCTACAATTACAAAATTATACTTTAAATCTTGTCTGTTATAGAAATATGTAAAAGTTGCCAATAATGAAACTAAACATCCGCCAGCGTCATTACTTCCTAAACCATATAATTTACCATCTTCAACATTTGGACTTAACGGATTACGTGTATATCCTTTATTAGGTTTTACGGTATCATGATGAGAATTTAATAAAATTGTTTTTTTTGAAGCATCATAATAGTTGTTTTTCGCCCAAACATTGTGTTTATCGCTTTCAAACTTAATATTATGACTAGAAAACCATTGCATTATTAATAAAGCTGTTTCATTTTCTTCTCCTGAAAAAGACTGCTTTGAAATTAATTTTTTCAATAATTCAATAGCTTCTTGAGTTAAATTTTCTATCATCATTTTAAGCTTAATGTTGTGTATAATTTAGTTTCACTTTGCACCAACGAAGCATCTCCAATTTTTACTATTCCTACCCCTTTTTCTAATGCATTAAAGCAATTATGCATTTTTGGCAACATCCCATCTGCAATAATTCCTGCGTCAATTAATTCTTTATATTTTTCTGAATTAATATGTGTTATTACTGAATTTTTATCTTCAATAGTTTTTAAAACACCGTTCAGTTCAAAAACAAAATTTAGCTCCGTATTGTATAGTTTACTCATTCCTATTGCTATTTCTGAAACAATCGTATCTGCATTTGTATTTAATAATTGCCCTTTTTTATCATGTGTAATCGCACAAAAAACTGGCGTTACATTATTCTGTAACAAAACATTAATAAAATCTACATTTATAGCATCAACATCACCTGCAAAACCATAATCTACGTCTTTAACCACACGTTTATGCGCTAAAATACAATTAGCATCAGCTCCTGACAATCCTAAAGCATTACAATTAAATTGTTGCAATTGAGCTACAATTTTTTTATTCAACAAACCGGCATATACCATTGTTACCACCTCTACAGTTGCTTCATCAGTTACTCTTCTTCCATTAATCATTTTTGGCTGTAAACCCATGGCTGATGAAACTTCTGTCGCTTTTTTACCTCCACCGTGCACCAATATTTTTGAACCTTCTAAAGCTGCAAAATCTTTTAAAAATGAACTCAATGCAATTTCATCATTAATTACATTTCCTCCAATTTTTATTATTTTTAAAAGCTGTTTTTTCATTGTTTTTTTGCTATTTGTGAGAACACTTCGACAGGCTCAGTGTGACAACATTAAATACTATAGGTTTTCCAATATTTTTTTCAATACAATTTGTGCTGAATAGGTTCTATTATTTGCTTGTTGAATAACTATTGAATTTTCTGAATCTATTACTTCATCAGCAACAATTACGTTTCTTCTAACAGGTAAACAATGCATAAATTTACCATTGTTGGTTAACTTCATTTTCTCTGCAGTCACCATCCAATTTGCATCTTTATTTACTGCTTTTCCGTAGTCTTTAAAAGAACTCCAGTTTTTAACATACACAAAATCTGCATTTTCAAAAGCTTTATTTTGATTGTATTCAATTTTTGAATTCTTTGTGATTTCAGGATCTAACTCATATCCTTCAGGATGTGTAATTACAAAATCTGCGTCTTGCAATTTCATCATTTCAATAAAAGAATTGGCAACTGCATGTGGCAACGCTTTTGGATGTGGCGCCCAAGACAAAACCACTTTTGGTTTATGAGAAACTTTATACTCTTCCATTGTAATTGCATCTGCCAAAGCCTGTAAAGGGTGACCTGTGGCACTTTCCATATTTACAACCGGAATTCCAGCATATTTTTTAAAGCTTTCTATCACAACTTCTGCTCTGTCTTTTTCTTTATCTTTTAAAGATGCAAACGCTCTAATTGCAACAATATCACAATATTGTGCGACTACTTGTGCTGCTTCAATAACGTGTTCAGATTTATCTTCATCCATTACAACACCATCTTCAAACTCTAGCTGCCAACCTTCACTTCCAAAATTCATAACAACAGTATTCAACCCTAAATTTTGAGCTGCTTTTTGAGTGCTTAAACGTGTACGCAAACTATTATTGAAAAATAACAAGCAAATAGTTTTTCCTTCACCAAGAAATTTAAATTTTAATTCATTTTTTTTCAAACCAATAGCTTCTTTCACTGTATTTTGTAAGCTATCTAACTCGTTTATATTGGTATAATGTTGCATTTTATTTCACTTTTATTTTTGTGAATTCACTTTTATTATTCATTGCATTCACAACAAAATTATCATTTAATCCATTTACTATCCACGTTTCAATACTCGCATTTTGTGCAATTTCGGACGCCTCAATTTTTGTTGACATTCCACCTGTTCCGTGCAAAGAAACCGAAGTTTGAATTTGATCTCTTAACAATTGAATATCAAAAGTTTCTCTAATGGTTTTTACTTTTTCTGAATTCATAGATTCTTTGGTGTAAATTCCATTAGTATTGGTTGCAATAATTAATAAATCAACATTTAAAAGCGCTGCTGTTAATGCTGATAATTTATCGTTGTCACCAAATTTAATTTCATCCGTTGCTACGGTATCATTTTCATTAATAATTGGAATGTAACTATTTTCAACCAATACATTTATGGTGTTTTTTATGTTTGTACGTGATTCTTCTTTTTTGAAATCGGAATATGACAATAAACACTGCGAAGTTAACAAACCTAGTTCTCTAAAACTTTCTTGGTAAATACGCATTAAATGTGGCTGACCAATAGATGCCAACGCTTGTTTCACATTTATTTCCTTTCCATTACTCTCTAACTGTACAAATTGTTTAGCCACTGCAATAGCTCCAGATGTTACAATTACAAACTCATACTCCTCTTTTAAATCTGCAATTTGACAGGCAATATCTTCAATTTTTCCACGAGACATATGGTTGGTTTCTTTTGTTAAAACATTAGAACCAATTTTTAATAAAATTCTTTTTTTACCTAATTTGCCCATTTCCGTAAACGTACCATTTGTTAGTAACTAAATGTTGTAACCCCATTGGACCTCTATGGTGCAATTTATCGGTGCTTATTGCTAATTCGCCACCCAAACCAAACTGACCACCATCTGTAAAACGAGTTGATGCATTTTGGTATACAGCAGCTGAATCTACAGATTCCATAAAATTTTGAGCAGTTTCATCATTGTTAGTAATTATTACCGCCGAATGTCCTCCTCCGTAGGTATTTATTTTTGAAATGGCTTCATCTAAAGAATTCACCGCTCCTAAAACAATTTTATAATCTAAAAACTCTTCAAACCAAATAGTTGAATCTTCAAAAGCTGCAACATTTTCAAATTTAGAGATTTCAGCATCCCCTAAAATTTCAACTTTATGATCAATCAACTTTTCAATTAAGGTTTTAATAAAAGCACCTTTGCCCATTAAATGAGTATTTATTAACACTTTATCTAATGCATTGCAAGCTGATATTTTTGAAGCTTTTGCATTTATAATTACTGATAATGCCATTTCTAAATCGGCTTCAGTATCTATATACACAAAGTTATTTCCTCTACCACTTACAATTACCGGACATTTTGCGTGCTTCTTTACAAAAGCAATTAATTTTTCTCCTCCACGAGGTACAATTAAATCTACTTTTTGAGTTGGATGTTCTAAAAAAGCCTGTGTTTCGGCTCTGTTATAATTTAAATATTCCACCCAATTTGTTGAAATATTATTTTCTGCCAATGCTTTATGCCACAATTCAACGATTTTTAAATTTGAATTTAGTGACTCTTTTCCACCTTTTAACAAGATTTTATTTCCAGATTTAAATGCAATTCCGCCAGCTTCAACAGTTACATCTGGCCTAGATTCATAAATGATTAAAACAGTTCCGAAAGGTGCTGTTTTATTAGTCATTTTCAACCCGTTTTCGTGCGTGAAATTGTATAGTTCTTTCCCTATTGGGTCAACATCCGCAATTAATTGTTGTAATGATAAAATCATTCCTTCAATTTTAGAATCATCAACTTTTAAACGATCATACATCGCAATGTCTTCACCAGCATAATTTTCAACATCTATTTTATTGGCTTTTAAAATAGCAGCTCTTTCTGAAGCTATTAATTGAGCCATAGATGCTAAAACACTATTTCTTTGCTTATATGTTAATAGCTTACTCATTAAACTAAAACCTCTTTTAATGCATTTATAAAAATATTGACTTGTTCTTTATTTATAGTTAAGGGAGGTAAAATTCTCAATAATTTTTTATTATTAGAGCCACCTGTGAAGATGTGTTTGTCAAAAATTAATTTTTTTCGAAGCTCTCCAACTTCAAAATCAAATTCTACACCCAACATTAAACCTCTTCCTTTTACTTTTTTTACTTGTGGAACTGATTTAATTTCTTTCAAGAAATATTTGTAAACTTCATTTACATTCTCAATTAAATTTTCATTTTCAATAATATCTAAAACCGAAATAGCAGCTGAGCAAGCCAAATGATTTCCTCCAAAAGTTGTACCTAACATTCCCAATTTAGCCTCATACTTATCTAAAATTAATACGCCTCCAATTGGAAATCCGTTTGCCATTCCTTTTGCAGTTGTAATAATATCTGGTTGAATATTGTGATATTGAAAAGCAAAAAACTTTCCACTTCTACCATAACCAGATTGAATTTCATCTAAAATTAAGGGTACTTTCTTTTTATTACATATTTCCTGAACCTCTTTAAAAAACTCAGTAGTTCCTTCATCTAAACCTCCAACTCCCTGTATTCCTTCAATAATTACTGCTGCTACATCATTTTTACCTAGTTCATGAATTACTAATTCAATATTATTTAACGGTAAAAATGTAACTTCTTGCTGTAAATTTATGGGTGCATTTATATTCTTATTATCTGTTACTGATACTGCAGCTGAAGTTCTTCCGTGAAAAGCATTATTAAAAGAAACTGTTCTACTTTTTCCAGTGATAAATGATGCCAATTTTAGCGCATTTTCATTTGCCTCGGCTCCTGAATTGCACAAAAACAAATTGTAATTTTCACAATCTGACAACTTTCCTAATTTTTGAGCCAATTCAACCTGTAAAGGCATTTGAACTGAATTGGAATAAAATCCAATTTTTTGAAGCTGATTAGTTAAAGTAGTTATATATTTTGGATGTGTATGCCCAACAGAAATTACTCCGTGTCCTCCATACAAATCTAAATATTTTGTGTTATTTTCATCCCAAACATACACTCCTTCAGCTTTTACAGGAGTTACATTATACAACGGATATACATTAAATAATTCCATTTTTAACGTTTTTAAATCTGATTAATTTTTTCAAATGAAGTTACCAATCCTTTTATTATTGAAGAACTTAATCCTTGGTGTTCCATTTCATTTAAACCTGCAATAGTACATCCACTTGGTGTAGTAACTTTATCTATTTCTTGCTCTGGATGATTTCCCGATTTAATCAATAAACTAGCTGCACCTAAACATGTTTGCACAGCTAATTCCTGCGCTTCTTCTGCATGAAAACCAAGCTGAACTGCACCTTGAGCCGTTGCTCTAATTAAACGCATCCAAAATGCAATACCGCTTGCGCAAATTACGGTGGCTGACTGCATTAACCTTTCTTCAATGCACATGGTTTTTCCCAAGGAATTAAATATTGTTTTAGCACTCTCAATGTTTTTACTTCCTTCTATATTAGAACTTAAGCAAGTCATTGATTGTCCAACAGAAATAGCTGTATTTGGCATTGCTCTAATTATTGCCATTTCTTCTCCTAAAACACCTTCTATTTCTTTAATTTGTCTACCCGTTACAACAGAAATAATTGTATGTCGCTTTGGGTTTATAAAATCTTTGATTTCCTCTAAAACCCCTTGTAACTGATTTGGTTGCACAGCAATAATAATAACATCAGAAAATTGTACTGCTTTTTTATTATCAGTTGAAATAATAACATTGGGTAATTTGCTCCAAGAATCTAAGGATGATATATTTCGCTTAGTTAAATATAAATTTTTAAACTTAAAATTATCTTGTGTTAAAATACCAATTGCTATTGAATATCCTAGATTTCCTGTTCCTATTATTGCTACCTTCATCTTTTAGATTTATACAGTTTTTGCTAAAAATAATTAGCTTTTAATTTTAACCCTTCTGTTTGGTTTAATCCAAATAGTAAGTTCATATTTTGAATTGCCTGTCCAGACGCTCCTTTTAATAAATTATCAATTGCTGAAGTAATCAATAAGGTGTTTTTATATTTTTCTAAATGAATAAAACAATTGTTTGTATTCACCACTTGCTTTAAATGAATTGGTGTTTTAGAAACATGTGTAAAAACAGCATCTTTATAAAAATCTTCAAATAATTTATAGGCTTTTTCTATACTTTCATCAAAATTTAAATAGATAGAAGCGAAAATTCCTCTGCTAAAATTCCCTCTATTAGGAATAAAAAATAATTCTTGATTAAAATCTTTTTGAAGTGCAGCTATGCTTTCTCCTATTTCACCCAAATGCTGATGCGTAAATGCTTTATACACTGAAAAATTTTGAGTTCTCCAACTAAAATGTGTTGTTTCCATTGGCGAAACTCCAGCTCCTGTTGAGCCTGTTGTTGCATTTATATGCACTGAACTATTTATTAAACCTTCTTTTGCCAAAGGCAATAATGCTAATTGAATTGCTGTTGCAAAACAACCTGGATTTGCAATGTAATTTGCTTTTTCTATCTCACTTTTTTGAGTTTCAGGAAGTCCGTATACAAATTCTTTTCCTTGAAAAACAGCGTCAGCATTCAACCTAAAATCATTACTTAAATCAATCACTTTTGTTGAAGGTGAAAATGAATTATTTTCTAAAAATGCAGTTGAATTCCCGTGTCCTAAACATAAAAATAACACATCAACTTCTAGATTGATTTCATTTGTGAATTTTAAATCTAAAGCTCCTAATAAATCCTGATGAACCTGATAAATAAAGTTTCCAGCATTTGAAGTACTATACACAAAATTTAATTCCACGTGCGGGTGATTAATCAATAATCTTATTAATTCCCCTGCAGTATATCCAGCGCCTCCAACTATTCCAACTTTAATCATAATTCTGAATTTACACTGTGATAAATTTTATTAGGTGTTCCTAAAATTTTAATAAAACCTTTAGCATCTTCTGCAGTCCAAGCTTTATTTGTTTCTCCATATTCACCAAATTTAGATTTCATTAAATCGTGTTTAGATTCAATTCCATTTAAACTAAAGTGATAAGGTTTCAAGGTTAAAAATACTTCGCCAGAAACAGTTTTTTGAGAATCTTGTAAATATGCTTCTATATTTCTCATTACAGGCTCAAAATATTGACCGTCATGTAATAACATTCCGTAAGTACTTCCTAAGCCCTCCTTTAAATTTTGTTGCCATTTAGAAAGCACGTGTTTTTCTAACAAATGATGCGCTTTAATAATTACTGTAGCTGCCGCTGCTTCAAAACCAACTCTTCCTTTAATTCCAACAATGGTATCTCCAACGTGAATATCTCTACCTATTGCGTATTTTGAAGCAATTGCTTCTAATTTTAAAATGGTATTTACAGGAGTATCCATTTCATCATTCATTCCAACCAATTGCCCTTTTTCAAAATGTAATTTAATATTTGTTGGTGTTGTTTTTTCTAACTTGCTTGGATACGCATCTTCTGGTAATGGTAAATGTGATGTTAATGTTTCAACACCTCCAACACTTGTTCCCCAAATACCTTTGTTAATTGAATATTTTGCTTTCTCCCATGGATAATCAACCCCATTTTCTTTTAAATAGGAAATTTCTTCTTGTCTAGATAATTTTAAATCTCTAATAGGTGTAATAATATTTATAGCTGGAGCCAACGTTTGAAAAATCATATCGAATCTAACCTGATCGTTTCCTGCTCCCGTGCTTCCATGGGCAATGTGTTTTGCTCCAATTTGTTTTGCAAATTCAACCACTTTAATAGCTTGAAAAACTCTTTCAGCACTTACAGACAATGGGTATGTATTATTTTTTAGAACATTTCCAAAAACCATATATTTTATGGCTTTATTATAATATTCATCTAATATATTTTTATTTGTATGAGAAGTAACTCCCATTTCATATGCTTTTTTCTCAACTACTTTTAATTCTTCAGTTGAAAAACCTCCTGTATTTACAAGTACACTATGTACTTCTAAATTTAATTCGTTTATTAAATATTTTACGCAATATGAAGTATCTAAACCTCCGCTATATGCTAGTACTACTTTTTCCATTTTATTCTTTATTTTTTTTCAGAAATAATGCTTGCTTAATCTTTTTTAATCTGCTTAAAACTTTTGAATTATAATCATGTTGTTTGATGTTTTTTTCGTGTTTTGGATCAAATAACATTCCTGTACATAAACACATTTTTCGTTCTGTACGCGTCAAAACATCGAAATTTTTACAAGTTCTACAACCATTCCAAAATGCTTCATCAGTTGTTAACTCTGAAAAAGTTACTGGTTGATACCCTAATTCGTAATTAATTTTTAAAACTGCTAAACCCGTAGTAATTCCGAAAATTTTTGCATCAGGATATTTTTCCTGAGAATATTCTAAAATTCTCTTTTTTATTCTTTTAGCTAAACCTTGGTTTCTATAATCTGGATGTACAATTAACCCGGAATTTACTACAAACGAATTATTATCCCACGTTTCTATATAACAAAACCCTGCGAATTTATCGTCATCTATGGCAACCACAGCATCTCCTTCACTAATTTTTTTAGAAATGTATTCAGGAGTTCGTGCAGCAATACCGGTACCTCTAACCTTTGCAGACTCCTTAATGGTTTCACAAATTATTTCAGCATATTGAATATGCGATTTATTAGCAATAACAACTTTCATTGATTACTTTTTTTATTTTGATAATTAAAATTTGATGTTTTTTGAAAAGGGAACCGGACTCACCGAATTCCATAAATAGTTAAGCCCTCAAGGGGCGGCGAGAGAAAAAGCGTACTAAAGTAGTATGTAAACTGCTTGTTTTCATTGGTGCAATATTACGTAATATATCAATACAAATGATTTTTTGTTGAATAATTAACAATATTCTTCTTTAAGCTATCCATTATTAACATTTTATGTTTTTCAATCTCTCCTTTTAAATTAAAAACTGAAATAACTCAGGATTTTCATTTAAATACTCTCCCAAAAATCCTTTCTGCCTCATTCTTTCAACCAAAGGCTGAAAATCATCTTTCGATTCTAATTCAATTCCAATAACTGCCGGACCTTTATCTCTGTTATGCTTTTTTGTGTATTCAAAATAAGCAATATCATCCGTTGGACCTAAAACATCTACAACAAATTCTTTTAAAGCTCCAGCTCTTTGTGGAAATTTGATAATGAAATAATGTTTTAATCCTTCATAAAACAATGCTCGTTCTTTCATTTCTTCCATTCGGGTAATATCATTATTACCTCCACTTACTACACAAACAACCGTTTTCCCTTTTATTTTATCTTTATGCTGTTCTAAAGCTGCAATGGATAATGCTCCTGCTGGCTCAACCACCATAGCATTTTCATTGTAAACTTTTAAAATAGTTGAACATATAAGTCCTTCACAAATAGTGTCAGTTTCATCTAAAAATTCCTTACATAATTCAAATGTAATTTCCCCCATTCGTTTAACTGCCGCACCATCAACAAATTTTTCAATTTCAGTAAGTGTTGTGTTTAAACCTTTTTCTAATGAAGTAGTTAATGAAGGAGCTCCTTTTGGTTCAACACCAATTAATTTGGTTGAAGGACTTAAAGCTTTAAATACACTTCCAACACCTGAAGCTAAGCCTCCTCCACCAACTGGCATAAACAAATAATCAATTGGATAATCACTGTCGTTTAAAATTTCTAATCCAACCGTTCCTTGACCTGCAATTACCTCTAAATCATCAAAAGGATGCACAAATATGCTATTTTTGGCAATACAAAATTCATCAGCCGCTTTTTGACTGTCGTCAAAACTATCTCCAAAAAGACGAACATCCACATATTTACCACCAAACATTCTTACCTGATCAATTTTTTGATGGGGTGTTGTTACAGGCATAAAAATAGTGGCATTAACTTCTAACTTTTCACAAGCATAAGCAACCCCTTGTGCATGGTTTCCTGCACTAGCGCATACAATTCCACTTTTAAGCTGATCTTTTGATAACCCTTGAATTTTATTAAAAGCACCTCTAATTTTATAAGAACGAACCACCTGAAGGTCTTCTCTTTTAAAGTAAATATTGGCTTGGTAATACTCAGAAAAATTCTTCATAAAAACCAAAGGAGTTGCTTCAACAACTCCTTTGATGCTCTGCTGAGCTTTATAAATTTTTTCTAATGAAATACTATTTTTTATAGTTTCACTCAAAATTTAAATATGTATTTGTATTATTAAACAATTTTTATCATTGCAGTCATAGATTCTCTTAAATACTCACCAATTTCTTCAACTGGGTGGTTTCTAATTATAGCATTTACTTCAATTAACACTTTGTTATCAACACCATTTGAACCATCATTAAAAGCTCTACCTACAAAATTATTTGGTGTGCTTTTCACGTAATCAGCAATTAAAGGTTTACATGCGTGATCAAATAAATAACATCCATATTCTGCAGTATCAGAAATTACGCTATTCATTTCGTATAATTTTTTACGTGCAATTGTATTTGCAATTAGCGGTGTTTCGTGTAAAGACTCGTAATAAGCAGACTCATCAATAATTCCAGATTCTGTCATTGCTTCAAAAGCCAATTCTACACCTGCTTTTACCATTGCAACCATTAACACTCCATTGTCAAAATATTCTTGTTCAGAAATTTCAATATTACCTGCAGGTGTTTTTTCAAAAGCAGTTTCTCCTGTTTCAGCTCTCCATGTTAATAAGTTCACATCGTCATTTGCCCAATCTTCCATCATTGTTTGTGAAAAATGACCACTCATAATATCATCCATATGTTTTTGGAACAACGGACGCATAATATCTTTTAATTCTTCGGAAGCATTGAATGCAGCAATTTTTGCAGGATTAGATAAACGATCCATCATATTTGTAATTCCACCATGCTTTAAAGCTTCAGTAATAGTTTCCCAGCCATATTGAATTAATTTTGAAGCATAACCAGCTTCAACACCTTCAGCAATCATTTTATCGAAACATAAAATAGAACCCGTTTGTAACAATCCACAAAGAATGGTTTGTTCACCCATTAAATCTGACTTTACCTCAGCAACAAATGAAGATTCTAATACACCGGCAGTATGTCCACCCGTTCCTACCGCATAAGCTTTTGCATAATCCCATCCTTTTCCTTCAGGATCATTTTCAGGATGAACAGCAATTAAAGTTGGCACTCCAAATCCTCTTTTAAATTCTTCACGAACTTCAGAACCTGGTGATTTTGGCGCGACCATGATTACGGTAATATCTTTACGTACTTGCATTCCTTCTTCAACAATATTAAATCCGTGAGAATATGATAAAGTTGAACCTTTTTTCATTAAAGGCATTACTGCTGAAACAACTGCTGTGTGTTGCTTATCAGGAGTTAAGTTGATTAATAAATCAGCTGTTGGAATCATTTCTTCATACGTTCCAACCTTAAAATTGTTTTTAGACGCATTTAAAAACGATTGTCTTTTTTCTGAAATTGCAGCAGGTCTTAACGTATAAGAAACATCTAATCCTGAATCTCTCATATTTAAACCTTGGTTTAAACCTTGAGCCCCACAACCAACAATTACAATTTTTTTTCCTTTTAAAGCTGCTACACCTTCACTGAATTCAGAAGAATCCATAAATCTACATTTTCCTAATTGATTTAATTTATCTCTTAATGAAAGTGTGTTAAAATAATTTGCCATTTTGATATATTTTATTCTTTTAATTAATTTCTGCTAATAATTCTGAAATTGCCATTTTAGGCTTTGTGATTGCAATACGACCAGAACGAACAAATTGCAATAAGCCAAATGGCTTTAATTTTTCATACATATTGTCAATATCTTCTTTCAAACCAGAAGCTTCAATAACAAACCAACGCTCGTTTATAGAAATAATATGTGCTCTTCTAAATTTTAATTTATCTTGAATTTTTTCATCATATAAATACTCTGATGAAATTTTAAATAATGCTGTTTCATGATAAATAATTTCATCTTCTGTATGATAAAAAGTTCCAATAACTTCAATTTGTTTTTCTAATTGAAGTACTACTTTTCTAATCAACGTTTCTGGGACAATTACTACAAATGTAAATCTATGAACATGCTCTATTTCAGATTTAGAAACGGTCATACTTTCAATATTAATATGACGTTTTAAAAATATTGCCGAAAGGCGATTTAATATTCCTATATTATTTTCAGTGTAAACTGAAACTGTAAAATTTTTATTTTCTTCCATAATTAACTTAATCTTATATCTGAAACACTTGCTCCTGTTGGTATCATTGGAAAAATATTATCTTCTTGCTCTATAACAACTTCCAAAAAATAGGCTTCTTTTGATGCCATCATAGTTTTTATAGCACCTGCTAAATCCTTTCTTTTTGAAACCTTTACCGCTTCAATATCATAAGCTTCTGCTAATTTTACAAAATTTGGGCTTATCATTTCAGTAGAAGCGTAACGCTTATCAAAAAATAATTCTTGCCATTGGCGAACCATTCCTAAATAGCTGTTATTTAACACCACTATTTTAACGGCTGCTTTTGTTTGAAGAATAGTTCCCAACTCATTACATGTCATTTGATAACCACCATCACCTATAATAGCAACAACTTCACGATTTGGCGCTCCCATTTTTGCACCGATGGATGCTGGTAATGCAAATCCCATAGTTCCTAAACCTCCTGAAGTTACATTACTTCTTGTTTTTACAAAATTAGCATAACGCCAAGCAAACATTTGGTGCTGACCAACATCTGAAACTATGATGGCGTCTCCATTCGTTTCTTTGTTTATTCCTCCTAAAACTTCCCCCATTGTTAACCCTTCTTTTGTAGGATTTAACTGGTCATAGATTACAGTTTTATGCTCTATGTCATATAATTTATGAAACTCTTTCATCCATTCTTTATGCTCACCTTTATCTACAAACTGCATAATTTCTGTTAATGTTTCTTTAACATCTGCTATAACAGCAATATCAGTTTTTACATTTTTATCAACTTCAGCAGGATCAATTTCAAAATGAATTATTTTTGCTTGCTTCGCATAACTTGCTAAATTCCCAGTAACACGATCGTCAAAACGCATTCCAATAGCAATTAAAACATCACAAGAATTGGTTAAAACATTAGGCGCATAATTTCCGTGCATACCAACCATTCCAACATGTAACGGATGCTTAGTTTCCAACGCTGAAAGACCTAAACCTGTACAAGCCGAAGGAATATTAGTTTTTTCAATAAATTTTTTAAATTCTTGCTCTGCTCCACCAAGAATAACACCTTGTCCCCAAACTATAAATGGTTTTTTAGCGCTGTTTATTAATTCAGCAGCATCTTTAACCTTTTCAATATTTAATTTCGGAACAGCTTTATAACTTCTAACTTTCTCACATTTTTTATATGAATAATCTAATTCTCCAAACTGTGCATCTTTAGTAATATCAATTAAAACTGGACCTGGACGACCCGATTTTGCTATATAAAATGCTTTTGCAATTATTTCGGGAATTTCTGAAGCTTTAGTAACTTGATAATTCCATTTAGTAACTGGAGTTGAGATACCAATAATATCTGTCTCTTGAAAAGCATCAGAACCCAATAAATGTGAACCAACCTGGCCAGTTATACAAACCAACGGTGTTGAATCTATTTGAGCATCAGCAATACCAGTTACCAAATTAGTCGCTCCAGGACCTGAAGTTGCAAAAACCATCCCCACTTTTCCAGTTACACGTGCAAAACCTTGCGCAGCATGTATTGCTCCTTGCTCATGACGTGTTAAAACATGGTGAAATTGATCTTGATATTTGTATATTTCATCATATACAGGCATAATTGCACCACCAGGGTAACCATAAGCCAAATCTACACCTTCTGCCAATAAACATTTAATTACTGCTTCAGCACCTGTAATTCTAATCGACTTTTTACTTATTTTATCTTGAATATCTTTTTTCAACGTCTCCATATATTTAAAATTTATCCGTTACACAACCTTCAGAAGCTGAAGAAACGGTTTTAGCATATTTATATAATATTCCCTTTGTATGTTTTAATGCGGGAGCAGTCCATTTTGATTTTCTTTCATCCAATTCAGCATCTGTTAATTTTACATTGATGGTTTTAGCTGAAGCATCAATAACAATAATATCACCATCTTTTATCAATGCAATTGCACCTCCTGATTGGGCTTCTGGTGTTATATGACCAACTACAAAACCATGAGTTCCTCCAGAAAAACGACCATCCGTAATTAAAGCTACCGATTTTCCTAATCCAGCTCCCATAATCATTGAAGTTGGTTTCAACATTTCTGGCATTCCTGGACCACCTCTTGGTCCAACATATCTAATTACAACTACATCACCTCTTGATACTTTTCCTGCGCCAATTCCTGCATTTGCATTCTCTTCACCATCAAAAACTACTGCTTTCCCTTCAAATACATTTCCTTCTTTTCCACTAATTTTAGCGACAGAACCTTCTAAAGCAAGATTTCCAAATAAAATTTGAAGGTTTCCAGAAGATTTTAAAGCTCTTTCTGTTGGATGAATTACTTGTTGGTCATCTTCAAAACTTAATGCTTTTACTTGTTCTAAATTTTCAGCCAACGTTTTACCAGTAACCGTCATACAATCACCATGTAAATACCCTTTTTCTAACAAATACTTCATCACAGCTGGAGTACCTCCAACACCATGAACATCTTCCATTAAATATTCTCCACTTGGTTTTAAATCTGCAATTAACGGAGTTCTATCACTTACACGTTGAAAATCGTCTAATGTGAATTCAATTCCAGCAGCATGTGCAATGGCTAAATAATGTAACACCGCATTTGTTGAACCTCCCAAAGCATTTACCAAAGCAACCGCATTTTCCAACGATTTTTTAGTAATAATATCCAAAGGTTTTAAATCAAGTTCTAACAAATTTTTAATAGCCGCAGCAATACGCTCACTTTCATCTCCTTTATGAGGGTTTTCAGCCGGAATTGAGGAATTGTAAGGCAATGCAAAACCTAAAGCTTCTATAGATGAAGCCATGGTATTTGCGGTATACATCCCACCACAGGCACCAGCACCTGGAATGGCATTTTTTATAATTTCTTTGTAATCTTCTTCTGAAATATCACCTGATAACTTTTGACCTAAAGCTTCAAAAGCAGAAACAATATTTAATTTTTGACCTTTATAGTTTCCTGAAGCAATTGTACCACCATATACCATTAATGAAGGTCGGTTTAAGCGCAACATTGCCATAATAGCTCCTGGCATATTTTTATCACAACCAACAACCGTAACCAAACCGTCATAGCTTTGAGCATTCATAACCACTTCAATAGAATCGGCAATAATATCGCGAGAAGGCAAAGAATAATTCATTCCTGAAGTTCCCATAGAAATACCATCACTTACTCCAATGGTATTAAATATTAATCCAACTTGCTCTAATTTATTGACCTCTTCTTTAATTTTTGATGCTATTCCATTCAAATGCATATTACAAGGATTTCCATCGAAACCAGTACTTGCAATAGCCACTTGTGGCTTTTTCATGTCAGCATCAGATAAACCAACTGCATATAACATTGCTTGTGAAGCTGGTTGCGTTGGATCTTGAGTTACTCTTTTACTATATTTATTTAATGGCATTTATTTAGTGCTTTTTAATAATTTTTAAACAACCTATTCTTTATAATTCATTAATAGGAAAACACAAATTTAATTGAGTCAATTCTTTTGCAAGGTTTCCTATGTTTTCTTTTACAATAGCCAATATTCATTAATTAGTTTTATACGCTTGATAATATGATAGTTACGCATTTATTTTTACAATGATTACACTCTAAAAAAAACCTGCATCTTTTTATGATGCAGGTTTTAATTTTTCTCATTAAAAATTTGCATCAAGTTTTTAAGTTGATAATTATAATTTGAATTAAAATAATACTATTTTTATTGTTGTATTTCATATTTACCTCATAAAAAAACCTCCCTGAAATTAAACAGGAAGGTTTTATAATTTTTATAAACTACAATAACATTCCTAACCTCCTTGTGAAATAATCACAGAGACATTAATAGAAATAATATTGATAATTATGTTTTTCATTTGTATTGGACAAATATGAAATTATTTATTTAATAAAAAAACATTTTACACTATTTTTTTATCTCATAAGATTTATGCTACACTACTTGCTGTAACAGTTCTATCAATTTTTCGAATCAGTCCTTGTAAAACTTTCCCTGGACCAACTTCAAAAAATTCAGTTCCTCCGTCAGCAATCATTTGCTGAACAGATTGTGTCCAACGAACAGGAGCGGTTAGTTGTGCAATTAAATTTTCTTTTATTTCATCAGAATTAATTACCGCTTTTGCAACTACATTTTGGTATACTGGGCATATTGGCTCACTAAATGTTGTATTCTTTATTGCTGCTGCCAATTCTTCTCTTGCTGGTTCCATTAATGGTGAATGAAAAGCACCACCTACAGGTAATTTTATGGCTCGTTTTGCACCTTTTTCAATCAATAATTCACACGCTTTATCAATTGCTGAAATTTCTCCTGAAATAACCAATTGTCCGGGACAATTGTAATTTGCAGCTACCACAATTCCATCAACACTTGCACAAATTTCTTCAACAATAACATCATCCAATCCTAAAACTGCAGCCATCGTAGATTCTTGTGCTTCACAAGCTTTTTGCATCGCTAAAGCTCTTTTAGAAACCAACCTAAGTCCATCTTCAAAAGTTAATACTCCATTTGCTACCAAAGCTGATAGCTCACCTAAAGAATGGCCTGCTACCATTTCAGGTTTAAAATCTTCACCTAATGTTTTTGCTAATATTACAGAATGTAAAAATATAGCTGGTTGTGTTACTTTCGTCTGTTTCAATTCTTCAGCTGTTCCTTCAAACATAATAGCTGTAATATTGAATCCTAAAATTTCATTTGCTTGATCAAAAAGTTCTTTTGCTAAAAGAGAGTTATTGTATAAATCTAAACCCATTCCTGTAAATTGCGCTCCTTGACCCGGAAAAATATATGCTTTCATTTTAATTCTATTTCGTTATTTATTTCAAAATGCAAAAGTAGGAATTATTTATTATATTCGTTACAATCCAAAAACTATGAATTCGAAACAAAAAATTTGAAGCATTTACAATCTACCTTATTTTAGCTTCCACGTTTATTGCTGCATTGGTAGCTTCAAACTTAATTTAAAAACTGGTGAAGAAATTAATTTATTAAATAACATTCAATTAATCAGCTATTTATACTATTATGAAAAATATTTTAACATTTTTAACTATAGGAATTTTCACATTATTAAGTTGTGAGAAATCTGATTTAAACATTGATGCTCCAACTTGTATTAAAGATAAAATTGAAGAAATCATGAATAATAATTTGACCAATCCTCCAACTCAGGTTTGGAAATGGGAAGTTGATGGCGAAACTTATTATTATATAACCTCAGACTGTTGTGATCAATTTAATAATTTATATACTGAAAATTGTACTATTTTATGCGCTCCAGATGGAGGAATCACGGGAAATGGCGATGGAAATTGCCCGGATTTTACTTCTGAAATAAACAAAACATTAGTATGGAAGGACAATAGAAATTAGGCCTTTTTTATTTTATAGTTATGATTACTTTGTAACCTTCACTGTTTCTAACATTAAAAACGGTATTATCTTCAAATAATAAATATTGCCCTTTTACACCAACCAGTTTACCAGAATAAACATGTTCTTTTTCAAGATTTAATGTTTTTATTTTGGATGGATATTTTATTACGGGGTATTTTATCTCAGTAATCTTACCATTATTTGGTAAAAAATAATCTAAAGCTTCAGCTGGAATATATTGCTTTAATTTTTCTCTTTCTTCAATTAAGTCCGCATCTAAAACTTCATTTTTTAACATTTTTTGCCAACTCGTTTTATCAGAAACATAGTTTTTTAAAGCAATTTCCGTAATTCCTGCTAAATACCTATTTGGAACTTCTACAATTTCAATAGCTTTTGAAGCTCCTTGGTCAATCCAACGTGTTGGAACTTGTGTTTTACGGGTTACACCAACTTTTACATTGCTTGATAAAGCTAAATACACCACGTGTGGTTTCAATTGCACCTGTTTTTCATATTCTAAATTTCGGTCTTCAATATTTAAATGTGCAGTACTTAATTCGGGTTTCATAATCCAATCACCACCTTGTGCACTTTCATAAAAACAATCATAACAAAACCCTTGTCTGAAAATTTTTTTCTCCTGTCCACAACACAAACATTGATATCCTTCAAAACTTATTTCAATTTCTCGATCCAACAACTGGTTTAAATTTAAGACATCATTTTCAACGTCTAAATAATAATGTACTACGTCATTTAGCTCAGTCATCATTTTTTTTAAAACAGTTTGGTATTGCATAGAAAGTTTTTAGTAAATTTAACTCGATAAAGATACTTATAAAAAAATGCCATATCCAATAGTTAATTCAATAATTTCTTGGTTTTTAAAAAAGAGAAAGCACCAAATGGAGCTGTTTTTAAAATATCCAAATGATGTTCAACAAGAATTACTGTTTAAATTATTACAAACCGCTGAATTCACAGAGATTGGAAAAAAACATGAATTTACTACCATTAAATCATATAAAGAATTTACTGCAAAAGTACATATTCAACTATATGAATCTATTGAGCCATTGATTGAACGCGCCAGAAAAGGTGAACAGAATATTTTTTGGCCTACGCCTATAAAATGGTTTGCAAAATCTAGTGGAACTACCAACGCAAAAAGCAAATTTATACCCGTAAGTGAAGAAGCTTTAGATGATTGTCATTTTAAAGCAGGAAAAGATATGCTCTGTTTGTATTTTAATAATAACCCTGATTCACAACTTTTTGTTGGAAAAGGATTGCGATTAGGAGGAAGCAGTGCTGTTTATGAAGATAACAATTCGTTTTTTGGTGATTTATCAGCTATTATTATTGAAAATTTACCTTTTTGGGCTGATTATAGCAGTGCACCCAAGCAAGAAACGGCATTAATGAGTGAATGGGAAAGTAAAATTGAAGCTATTATAAATGAAACTATTGAAGAAGACATTACCAGTTTGGTTGGTGTTCCTTCTTGGATGTTGGTCTTGTTAAATAAAGTATTAGAAAGAACTGGAAAAAATAATATTTTAGAAGTTTGGCCAAATCTTGAAGTGTATTTTCATGGTGGTGTAAACTTCAATCCTTATAGAGAACAATTCAAAAAAATAATTCCTAAAAAGGAGTTTAAATATTACGAAACTTACAATGCTTCCGAAGGATTTTTTGCCATTCAAGATGTTAATGATTCGTTTGATTTATTATTAATGCTTGATTATGGTATTTTTTATGAGTTTATTCCTATGAATAAATTTGATGGTGAAAATTCTGTGGCTATTCCACTTGCTCAAGTAAAATTAAATGTGAATTATGCATTAGTAATTACTACAAATGGCGGATTATGGCGGTATTTAATTGGCGACACCGTAAAATTTACATCTTTAAAACCACACAGAATTAGAATTACAGGAAGAACGAAACACTTTATCAATGTTTTTGGGGAAGAATTAATTATTGAAAATGTTGAAAATGCATTGAAACAAGCTTGTTTAAAAACAGCCAGTGAAGTTTCTGAATATACTGTAGCTCCTATTTTTATGAATGGAAATAAAAGTGGTGGCCATGAATGGATTATTGAATTTAGAAAACATCCTGAATGCATTAATTACTTTACTGAAATTTTAGACAATGCTTTAAAAGCTATAAATTCAGATTATGAGGCAAAACGTTATAATAATTTAACGTTGGCAATGCCTAAAATTAATGTGGCTAAAGAAGGTTTATTTTATAATTGGTTAAAACAACATGGAAAATTAGGAGGACAACATAAAGTCCCAAGGCTATCTAATTCAAGAAAACATTTGGAAGAAATTTTACAGCTAGAACTAGTAAAGTAAAATTGTTAAATTTTTCGCTCAATAACATAATTAACCATCATTAATAAAGAGTCTTTATATGGTGAACTTGGATAAACTTCTAAAATTTCTAATGCATTTGATTGATATTCTTTCATTTTAAGAGTTGTATATTCAATGCCTCCCTTTTCTTTTACAAAAGCAATTACTTCTTTTACACGTTGCTTATCTTTATTATAATTTTTAACAGAATTTATGAGCCATTTCTTTTCCTTGTTAGTACAATTATTTAGAGCATATATTAGTGGAAGTGTCATTTTTTGTTCTTTAATATCAATTCCCGTTGGTTTTCCAATCTTCGCATCTGTATAATCAAATAAATCATCCTTTATTTGAAATGCTATACCAATTAGCTCCCCAAACAAACGCATTTTTTCAACTTCTTCAATAGGGCTTCCAACAGATGCTGCTCCAATTCCACAACAAGCAGCAATTAATGTTGCTGTTTTTTGACGAATAATTTCAAAATATATATCTTCAGTAATATCTAATTTACGTGCTTTTTCAATTTGAAGTAATTCACCTTCGCTCATTTCACGAACTGCAACTGAAATTAATTTCAAAATATCAAAATCGTTATTATCTATAGAAAGTAATAAGCCTTTTGATAATAAAAAATCACCTACAAGTACTGCTATTTTATTTTTCCACAAAGCATTTATTGAAAAGAAACCTCTTCTTCGGTTACTATCATCCACCACGTCATCATGTACTAAAGTAGCTGTATGAATTAACTCTATAATTGAAGCTCCTCTGTAAGTTCGTTCGTCAAATTTACCATTGGATACCATTTTAGCGACTAAAAAAACAAACATTGGGCGCATTTGTTTTCCTTTTCTTCTTACAATGTAGTGCGTAATTCTATTCAATAATGGAACTTTTGTAGTCATGGCTTCTCTGAACTTACTTTCAAAGAGTTCCATTTCTTCAAGAATGGGTTGTTTTATTTGTTCTACTAGCTTCATTAAGAAATCAAAAGTAAGGAAAATAGTTTAACTTTTGTTAGCTAATTGTCCACAAGCTGCATCAATATCTTTCCCTCTACTTCTTCTAACATTTACAATAATATCATTCATTTCTAAAATACTAATATAATCGCTTATTGCTTGTGGTTTTGCTTGCTGAAAATCACCATCATCAATTGGGTTGTATTCAATTAAATTCACTTTACACGGTATGTGTTTACAAAAATCAACCAGCGCCATTATTGCTTCTCTATTATCATTAATTCCATTCCAAACAACGTATTCATAACTTACTCTACTACTTGTTTTTGCATACCAATACTCTAATGCTTCTTTTAAATCTTTTAATGGAAAAGCAGCACTGAAAGGCATAATTTTAGATCTTACCTCATCAATACCTGAATGTAATGAAACTGCTAAATTAAATTTCACCTCATCATCAGCTAATTTTTTTATCATTTTTGGAATCCCAGAAGTTGAAACAGTGATACGTTTTGGCGACATTCCTAAACCTTCTGGTGAGGTTATTTTTTCAATTGCTTTTAATACATTGTTATAGTTCATTAAGGGCTCTCCCATCCCCATAAAAACAATGTTAGACAGTTTATGATTGTAATACAATAAACTTTCTTGATTGATAGCTGCAACCTGATCAAAAATTTCATCAGGATTTAAATTTCTCATTTTCTTTAATCGAGCCGTTGCACAAAAACTACAATCTAAACTACAACCAACTTGACATGAAACACAAGCAGTAGTTCTAGATTCTGTTGGTATTAAAACCGATTCTACAATTAGTCCATCGTGTAATTTAACTGCATTTTTAACAGTTCCATCAGCACTGCGTTGCATAGTATCTACTTCAATATGATTAATCACAAAATTGTTTTGCAACATTTGGCGAGTTTCCAATGAAATATTAGTCATATCCTCAAAAGTATGCGCACTTTTACTCCACAACCATTCATAAACCTGATTTCCTCTAAACGCTTTATCACCATTTTCTACAAAAAAACCTCGTAGTTCATCTTTTGTAAGGGCGCGTATGTCTTTTTTCGGATTCATTTTAGTAGTAAGTTTATAAAAAGATTCCCGCATATGCGGGAATCCATCCATTAAAAAATAGTATTTGTATTATATAATCAACATCGCATCTCCATAAGAGTAGAACCTATATTTTTCTTTTACAGCTTCTTCATATGCTTCCATTAAAAAATCGTACCCTGCAAAAGCAGCAACCATCATCATTAATGTAGATTTTGGCGTATGGAAATTTGTTATCATACAATTAGCAATGCTAAAATCATGAGGAGGAAAAATAAATTTATTTGTCCAACCATCAAATTCATTTAAACGACCATTTGAAGAAACTGAACTTTCTATAGCTCTCATTGCAGTTGTGCCAACAGCGCACACTCTTTTTTTATTATCAATTGCATTATTTACAATTTTTACAGATTCTGCAGTTACAATTGCTTTTTCAGAATCCATTTTATGCTTCGATAAATCTTCTACTTCAACAGCACTAAAAGTTCCTAAACCAACATGTAAGGTAACTTCAGCAAAATCAATCCCTTTAATTTCTAAACGTTTCATTAAATGTTTAGAAAAATGTAACCCAGCAGTTGGAGCAGCTACAGCACCTTCATGTTTTGCGTAAATTGTTTGGTAACGCTCTGCATCACTAGCTTCAACTTCTCTTTGAATATATTTTGGTAATGGTGTTTCACCTAACTCTTCTAATTTTTTTCTAAACTCTTCGTAAGAACCATCATATAAGAAACGTAAAGTTCTTCCTCTAGAAGTAGTATTATCTATAACTTCAGCTACTAAGCTTTCGTCATCTCCAAAAAATAATTTATTTCCAATTCTAATTTTTCGTGCTGGATCAACTAAAACATCCCACAATCTACTTTCTGCATTTAATTCTCTTAATAAGAAAACTTCAATTCTAGCTCCCGTTTTTTCCTTTTCACCATACATACGTGCTGGAAAAACCTTTGTGTTATTCAAAACAAATAAATCACCTTCATCAAAATAGTTAATTAAATCTTTAAATAATTTGTGCTCAATTGTTTTTTCTTTTCTGTTCAAAACCATTAAACGAGACTCATCCCTATTTTCTGTAGGGTATTCTGCCAATAACTCATCCGGTAATTCGAATTTAAATTTTGATAACTTCATGTGTTTATTTTTATTATTTTTTTAGTGGACTTTGAAACATACTCATTATTTTTTCTTCAGAAAAGCAATTTTTATAATTCGTGTTTCATCATTTTTTTAAAGAATGAGCGCAAATATACAACATCGGCATAGGCGTTGTCAAGTGTTTCGCAATAAAACTTTGTTTATGTGCCTTTTAACGTGTAATTTTTTCTAAATCTTCCCAGAAAGTCGGGTAAGACTTTGACACTACATTAGGATCTTCAATTTGAATTGACACCTTTGTTGCTAATGGTGCAAATGCCATAGCCATTCTATGATCATCATAAGTTGAAATACTAATATTCTCATTAATAATACCGCTCCTTTTTAAATGCAAGGACTCATTTGTAATTTCTATCTCACCTCCTAATTTACCCAATTCGTTTTTTAAAGCAACTAATCGATCTGTTTCTTTAATTTTTAAGGTGTGCAATCCTCTTATATTGCATTCTACTCCTAATCCAAAACAAGTTACTGCAATAGTTTGGGCAATATCAGGTGCGGATTTCAAGTTTAAATTTAAACCCCTATTAATTAGGATATTTTTGTTTTTTAATAGCAGTTTATTGTTCTCAAATATTGTTTCAACTCCCAACCTATTATACAAAGTTGCCAAAATTGAATCGCCTTGTAAACTGTTTATTTTATAGGTTGAAAGTGTTATTTCAGAATTAGGGCTTAATGCACACAAACTATAAAAATAGGAAGCTGAACTCCAATCAGATTCTACTTCAATTATTTTATTTTTAATTTTTCTTTTGGGTGAAACAGTAATTGTTTTATCAACCCATCTATGTGTTATTCCAACAGAATCGAGTAATTTCAAGGTCATTTTAATATAAGGAACTGAAGTTACATCACCTATAAATTTTAACTGCAATCCGTTTTTTAAAGTTGGCGCAATTAATAATAAAGCCGAAATATATTGACTACTTACATTCCCATCAATTTCAACAATACCTTTTTCTAATTTTTTGCCTGAAATTTTTAAAGGAGGATATCCTTCTTTTTCTAAATATTGAATATCTGCACCCAATGAAGTTAAAGCATCTACTAAAATTTTAATAGGTCTGTCTTTCATTCTATGAGAACCTGTTAAAATAATTTCAGAATTTTCTTTTACAGAAAAATATGCCGTTAAAAAACGCATTGCTGTACCTGCATGACCAATATTTATTTCATTTGAAGTATTTGCCAATGCATTTTGCATTAAAACAGAATCATCAGAATTTGAAATATTTTCAATTTTTAAATTTGGATAAAACTGCTGCAAAACCAGTAATCTATTTGTTTCACTTTTAGATCCTGTAATTTGAATGCTTCCAGTAACTTTGTTCTTTACTTTATTGATTTTAAGTAAATCCATCTCCTATTTAAATTCGTAATTTAAAATAAATTATTTTTTTATAAACTTGTAATATCCAGCCATTAAAGATCCATAAAGAACAGACATTAACAATTGCATTCTTACAAATTGTTCCCAATTAGAAGATGAAAAAAGCTCTTCAGTCATTCCTGATATACTGCCATTTGCAACAATGGAAAAAATTATTTTTATAGCAGAAACAACCACTAAAAATACAATTCCAAATCTTAGTGTTAAACTTAAAAAAGATTGATTTTTATAAGTATTCATTTATTTTAATTTTATATTATTTTGGTGGCGATCGTGATCGCGTTTTGTTTTAACCTCCATTTTATTATCAAAAGAAGCCTGTAAATCTATTCCTGTTTGGTTTGCTAAGCACAAAACTACAAAAACAACATCAGCCAATTCTTCCCCTAAATCTTTACCTTTATCACTTTCTTTTTCACTTTGTTCACCATAACGTCTTGCAATAATACGCGCTACTTCACCAACTTCTTCAGTTAACTGAGCCATATTTGTAAGCTCATTAAAATATCGGACTCCGTGTTCTTTTATCCAAGTATCAACAACTAGTTGTGAGTTTTTAATATCCATAATGCTGTTTTTAATAGAGTTTCAAAGGTAGTGATTTATGTTATTCCTAAAAAATCAATAATCTACTTAGAACCTAAATAGCTACTTGCAATGAAAGCAGATTCAATTTACTAATTTTTTAAATAGGTTAAGAACGCTTCTCTAGAAATTTCATCGGCTCCTAAACTTGCTAAATGATTGTTATAAACCTGACAATCTATTAACTTATAATTTTCTTTTTCCAGTTTTTGAGCCAAATAAATAAAAGCCATCTTTGAAGCATTACTTACTTTACTAAACATACTTTCACCGCAAAAAACATTTCCTAAATCAATCCCATATAAACCACCAACCAATTTCTTGTTACATTGAGCAGAGTCTAAATGTTGCCAAACTTCAACCGATTTTGCAATTCCTTTTTTATGAAGTTCAATATATGCTTGTTGCATTTCATGGGTAATCCAAGTTCCACCTTGATCTGCAGTTCTAAAAATGGTTTTACAATTAGAAATTACTGCTTCAAAATTCTGGTTATAAGTTACTGTAAATTCTTCTTTTCGAATTATTTGCCTCATACTTTTTGAAATTTTTAAATTTTCAGGAAACAACACCATTCTAGGGTTTGGACTGTACCAAATTATGGGTTCACCTTGATTGTACCATGGGAAAATTCCACTTTTATATGCTAACAACAATCTTTCAACCGATAAATCTCCACCAACTGCCAACAAGCCATCTTCATTTGCAAAATGCACTGGAGGAAATATCAATTCTTTTGAAAGTAGATACATTTTAAATTATTTTTATCAAATATAATGGAACAAAAAAGAGAAAAGTTTACACTTTTCTCTTTTAATATATTGTTTTAGATTTACTTAAAAAGGTAAATCATCTGGTTCACTATCGTTTAAATCAGAAGTTGTTTCTAAATTATCTAAAGGTGCCATTGGCGGAACAGAACCTCCTGCTCCTTGTTCAGCTTCAACTCTCCAACCTTGTATTGCATTAAAATAAACAGCTTCTCCTTGTGGATTAATCCACTCTCTACCTGTTAAATTAATTGATATTTTTACATCTTGTCCTACTTGAACATTATTCAATAAATCACATTTATCTTGTACAAATTCAATTTTTAACATTTGTGGATACTGGTCATTTGTAGTCAATACCATTTCTCTTTTTCTAAAACCACCTGTTCCAAAAGTTTTGGTTTCTTCAATTTTTTTAATTTTTCCTGTAACTTCCATATCTTAAAATTAATTCATTAAAAGTACTTTCCAAGCACTTATCACATCATTTTTTTCTAAAAATGCTTTCGCAAATGTATGTTTTTTTGTAGAATTATAACCCACATAATTAGCATGTTCTTTTGCAAACTTATCAACATCCTCTTCACAAGGAATTGCTTCAACATTTCCCAACATTCCTAAATCGTTACCTGTTAAAACAACACTATTTCTAATTTCAGAAGGAATCGCATCAACACCTATACCTAAAGTTGTTATTGGTTTTGGAATTTCAAAAAATCCATCCTTTGCTCTTGAATATAAACTACCTCCTGCTCTTGCAACCAAATCTAATTTTTGTTGATCAACATTCCCCTCTTTATCTAAAAAAGCTTCATTTATGTGTAATTTCACAACTTCACAAATTACTAAATTTCCAGCGCCTCCTTCTTTACCTAATTCAATTATATCTGTTACTTTACATTCTAATTGTACTGGTGATTCAGCAACTCTAAAAGGGGTTACTTTTTCAGAAGCTAACATTGTAAAACCTGCCTTTTCAAACTCATTTATTCCTTTGGGATATTCTGTACTTGATAGAGACATTTGCTGTACAATATCATAATTTACCATATTAATCACCACTTCTTTGGTTGTTTTAACATTTTCTAAGGTATGTTTAATTGTGTTTCCACGAACTCTACGTGCAGGTGAAAAAATTAAGATTGGTGGATTTGCACTAAATACATTAAAAAAACTAAAAGGTGATAAATTCGGATTCCCATCAACATCAATTGTACTTGCTAAAGCTATTGGCCTTGGCGCAACAACACTTAATAAATAATGATGTAATTTTGATGTTGATATGTCTTTTGGATTAATACTTAACATTGTTTTCAATTTTAAACAAATATAAATAATTAGACTTATAAATAATATCGATTATATTTTTAAGTTATAACAACATAAATTCTATATTTGAATATGGCTTCGCAAAAAAATTCTCAAATTATTAGATGGGCTGTAATAATAACTTCTTTTATTATTGTTGCACTTATTTTGTGGAACACCTATGACTTTTTTAAAAAATTTAAAACTGAAGAACGTGCTAAAATGGAAATTTTAGCAAAAGCTTACGAGCGTTTTAGTACCGCTGATTTAGATGCTGAAATTTCATTAGAGTCAAAAATTATAGGCAACAATCATAATATTCCTATGATTATTACCAATGAAAAAGACAGTATTGCAGAATGGTCTAATTTAGATATTGAAAAATCAAAAGAATCTAAATTTTTACAGAAGCAACTTTCTATAATGAAAGGGCAAAACAAACCACTAATTATAAATTATATTGTTGATGATGAAGTATTTACATCATACATTTATTATAGAGATTCTGATTTATTAACCAAATTAAAATATTACCCTGTTGCACTAATTCTTATCTTATTTTTGTTTGCTAGTGTAATTTATTTATTTTTTAAATCGAATAAAGTTGCTGAACAAAATAAACTTTGGACAGGAATGGCAAAGGAAACAGCACATCAAATTGGCACACCATTATCTTCTCTATTGGGCTGGATTGAAATTTTACGCCTTGAAAATACTGATGAAGAAACTGTTAAAGAAATTGAAAATGATGTGCATAGATTAAATACCATTGCTGAACGATTTTCTAAAATTGGTTCTATTCCTATATTAAAAAAACTTGATATTGTTTATGCTACCGTTAGTTCTTTTAATTATTTAAAATCAAGAAGTTCTAAACAGGTTGAATTTATTTTTAAAGCTCCAAAAAAAGAAATTTTAGCAAATATAAACCTTCAATTATTCAGTTGGGTTATTGAAAATTTAGTAAAAAATGCTATTGATGCTATGGAAGGAAAAGGTAAAATTGAGCTTATTATTTCTGAAAATGAAAAAAATGTAACTATTACCATTTCTGATACTGGTAAAGGCATTCCAAAAAAAATACAACAACAAATATTCTCACCAGGTTTCACCACAAAAAAACGTGGCTGGGGATTGGGTTTATCGCTTGCGAAAAGAATTATTGAAGATTACCATAATGGTAAAATTTCAGTATTAAAATCTGAAATAAACAAAGGAACTACTTTTTCTATTTCGTTAAATAAATAAGGTTATAAATTATCTGAAATTGCTTTTGCTATAGCTTCAAATTCTTCAGGTTGTAATTTCACTTTTTTAATAAATTGTATATCTTCCATAGCTTGTAAAGGAATTAAATGCACATGCACATGAGGCACTTCCAATCCAATAACACTCATTCCAATTCTCTTACAAGGAACCCCTTTTTCAATGGCAATGGCAATTTTTCTTGAAAAAATCATCAACTCATTAAACGTTTCCTCATCTAAATCAAAAAGCTTATTTACTTCTTCTTTAGGGACAACTAATGTATGACCTTTTGCATTTGGATTAATATCTAAAAATGCGTAGAATTTTTCATTCTCTGCAACTTTATACGAAGGAATTTCACCATTAATTATTTTTGTAAATACTGACATCTTTATATTTTTAACCAAAAGTAAGAAACCCTTCTCAATTAACAAACTGAAAAGGGTTTACACTATTTCATTTCCTTTTTTTTATCTCGAAATTTCTAAGATTTCAAAATTCATAACACCACTAGGAACTTGAATTTCAGTAATATCGCCAACTTTTTTGCCAAGCAATCCTTTGCCTATTGGAGAATTTACCGATAACTTCCCTTGTTTAATATTAGTTTCAGAATCAGCCACCAATGTATATGTAAATTCCATATTGTTAGCAGTATTCTTTATTTTTACAATTGAATGAATTAGTATTTTAGAAGTATCTAAAAGTGATTCATCAATTATTCTAGCATTAGAAACTACCTCTTTTAACTTTGCTATTTTTAATTCTAAATGCGATTGTTCTTCTTTTGCTGCATGATATTCAGCATTTTCACTCAAATCACCTTTATCTCTTGCTTCAGCAATATCATTACTAACTCTAGGACGCTCTACATGTTCTAAATGTTCTAGCTCTTCCTTCAATTTTTTCATTCCTTCTACTGAATAGTACGAAACATTACCCATAACTTTTTATTTTAATAAATACAAAAAATCTCAATACTGTTTGCCAGAATGAGATTTAATACAAATGTACAAAATATTTGTAAATTGCAAGCGTTTACAAATAAACTTCAAATTATTACGATGCAAAAGCTACTTTATTTATTTTTTATTGTTGTGCTCATTTCCTGTGAAAAAAATGAGACTAATGATGTTTTGCCTTATGCGCCTGTTGATATTACACTTAATTTGAATTTACCTCTATACCAAAAGCTACAAATACCTAGTGAATGGATTTATATTGATGCTGGCGCAAACAAAGGTTTACAAGGAATTTTTCTGCAAAATGTAGGCTTAACACCGCCTTATAAAGCATTTGAAAGAGCTTGCCCAAATAATGATTGCAATACGCCAATGGTTTTTGATGGAAGCTTAAGAATGAAATGTCCTTGTGACAATAGTGAATACAGTATTTTAGATGGTGCTCCTCAAACCTCTGGGAATTTTCATTTTGCAAGAGAGTATAAAGTCAATCAAATAAATCCTACTACTTTAATTATTACCAACAATTAACCTCTTAATTAAAAACAGATGTCTATTTTTGTACGAAAGCAATAAAAAGTGAAAAATTATTTCTCCTCAAATTTTAAATTAGGTGTCTTAGGTGGTGGTCAGTTAGGGAAAATGTTACTTACTGAAACTCAAAAATTTGATATTTATACCAGTATTTTAGATAATTCTACTGAAGCTCCTTGTGCGCAAATTTGTAATGAATTTCATCTTGGAAGTCTAATGGACTTTGATACCGTTTACAATTTTGGAAAAAAAGTAGATTTATTGACTATTGAAATTGAACATGTTAATATTGAAGCCTTATTAAAATTAGAAAATGAAGGTTTAGAGATTTATCCACAACCTAGCGTTTTACAAATTATACAACACAAAGGCAGACAAAAAGATTTTTTTGTTAAAAATAAGATTCCGACATCGCCACACAAACGGTTTTCTACCATCAAGAAATTAAAAAATGAACGTTTAAAATTTCCGTTTGTTTGGAAATCAGCTCAATTTGGATATGATGGTACAGGAGTTAAAATTGTTAAAAACCAAAATGATATAAATACATTAGCTGATGTTGAGTGTATTATCGAAGAATTAATTCCTTTTAAAAACGAATTAGCCGTTATTGTTGCAAGAAATAAAAATGGAGAAATAAAAACATATCCTGTAGTAGAAATGGAATTTCATCCTGAAGCAAACCAGGTTGAATATGTAATTTGCCCAGCAAGAATTTCAGCTGAAGTTGCTGAAAAAGCTAAAAATATTGCTTTGAAAGTTGCTGAATCATTTCAGCATATTGGTTTATTAGCTGTTGAACTATTTCAAACTGAGAATGATGAAATTTTAGTGAATGAAGTTGCTCCAAGAACACACAATAGCGGTCATTATAGCATTGAAGCCTCTTATACAAATCAATTTGAACAACATTTACGAAGCATTTTAAACCTTCCGTTAGGAAATACCGGTAGTAAAGTTGCAGGAATTATGGTAAATTTGGTTGGAGAAGAAGGTTTTTCAGGTGATGTTTTTTATGAAAATATGGAAGAAATCTTAAAAATGGATGGAGTAACACCCCATATTTATGGAAAAAAACAAACAAGACCTTTTAGAAAAATGGGGCACGTAACAGTAGTTAATAACAATTTAAATGAAGCTCGAAAAATAGCTGAAAAAGTAAAAAATACGATTAGAGTAATTAGTAAATAAGCATATTATGAGCAAAGTAGGAATTATTATGGGAAGCATTTCAGACCTTCCAATTATGCAACAAGCCGTAGATATTTTACAAAGTTTTAACATTGAAACTGAGGTTGATATTGTTTCAGCACATAGAACTCCTGAAAAATTATTTGATTATGCGAAAAATGCTCACACACGTGGAATTTCAGTAATAATAGCAGGTGCTGGAGGTGCTGCACATTTACCAGGTATGGTCGCATCTATGAGTCCGCTTCCAGTTATTGGAGTACCTATAAAATCTAGAAATTCTATTGATGGATGGGATTCTGTATTGTCAATTCTTCAAATGCCAGGTGGTGTTCCTGTTGCTACAGTTGCGTTAGACGGTGCTTTAAATGCTGGAATTTTAGCTGCACAAATTATTGGAAGTTTCAATAAAAATATACAAGATAGCATTCTTCAATACAAAGAAGATTTAAAAATAAAAGTTAAAAACGCTGCATTAGACCTTAAAAATAATTTATAAAGTGAGGCTCATTTTTGCTAAAATTACATCTCCTTCATGGTTTTTATAACTAAATTTAGGAGTTAAAGTATTTATGTATTTCTTTTCAACTAAACCTTTTACATTTACAATCATTTTTAGGTTTTTAGCCATTTTTGATTCTGTTTCATAAAAATAGCTTTGTATTGAGGTTGTTTTCATTATAGTATGCCAATTAAAAAATTATTAAGTAATATTTAAACGCACAAATACTTCTTTAGTATATTTTTTAACAAAAAAAACATATTAAATCACACTTAAACTATGGTTCATTATTAATTATAACTCGCCATATTCAAAATTAGATACAATATAATATCTTTACACAATAACAATTATTCCTACTTGAAAAAATGAAAAATCCATTATTAAATAATTTTAACACACCTTATTCAACTGCTCCTTTTTCAAAAATTAAAAACAAACATTTTAAACCTGCTTTTATTGAGGCTATTAAAATAGCTAAAGAAGAAATTGATGTAATTACAAGCAATACTGAAGTTCCAACTTTTGAAAATACTTTAGAAACATTAGAATTTTCGGGACAAATATTGGATCGAATTTCAAGTATTTTTTATAATTTAAACTCGGCAGAAACCAATGATGAGATTCAAAAAATTGCTCAAGAAGTTTCACCAATGCTAAGTGAGTTTTCAAACGATATTACTTTAAATAAACAACTATTTAAAAGAATACAATTAATTTATGATATAAAAAACGAACTTAATTTAAGCCCTGAACAAGACACTTTGTTAACAAAAAAATACAAAAGTTTTGTACGAAATGGTGCTAATTTAAATGAAAGCGATAAAATAGAACTTAGAAAAATTGATGCTAAACTTTCAACATTAAAATTAAAATTTGGAGAAAACGTACTGGCTGAAACACAAGCATTTGAGCTTCATTTAACTGATAAAAAACAATTAAAAGGTTTGCCTAAAAGCGCAATAGAAGCTGCGCAAATGGTTGCCAAACAAAAAGACAAGGAAGGTTGGATTTTCACTTTAGATTATCCAAGTTATATTCCATTTATAACTTATGCAGATGATCGATTACTTAGAAAAAAAATGGCTCTAGCATTTGGGGCAAAAGCATTTCAAGACAATGAATTTAACAACCAACAAATAGTTTTAGACTTAGTTAAATTAAGATATAAAAGGGCCACTCTTTTAGGATATGAATCTCATTCTCATTTTGTTTTAGAAGAGCGAATGGCCGAATCTCCTAAAAACGTAATTACTTTTTTAGATGATTTATTAATAAAAGCCTTGCCTGCTGCACAACAAGAATTTGAAAATCTTTCAAATTTTGCTAAAAAAGATGGAATTCATCAACTTGAAAAATGGGATAGTGCATATTACTCAGAAAAACTTAAAAAAGACCTTTTTGATTTAGAAGAAGAACAACTAAAACCATATTTTAAATTAGAAAATGTAATACAAGGTGTATTCACCGTTTCCAACAAACTATTTGATTTACAGTTTGAAGAAATTAATACCATAGACAAATACCACGAAGATGTTAAAACTTATAAAGTCACAGATTCAACCGGTAATTATATTGCGGTTTTTTATGCTGATTTTTTTCCGAGAAAAGGTAAACGAAATGGTGCTTGGATGACTTCTTTTAAAGGACAATGGAAAAAAGATGGAGAAAACTCAAGACCACATATTTCAATTGTATGTAATTTTACAAAGCCTACTGAAACTAAACCTTCATTACTAACTTTTAATGAAGTTACCACGCTGTTTCACGAATTTGGACATGCATTACACGGAATGCTAGCAGATACAGTATACCCAAGTTTATCTGGAACAAATGTTTACTGGGATTTTGTAGAACTTCCAAGTCAGTTGTTAGAAAACTGGTGTTATGAAAAAGAAGCTCTAAATCTTTTCGCTAAACATTATGAAAGTAATGTATCCATTCCTATGGATTTCATTGAAAAAATAAAAAAATCCTCTAACTTTTTGGAAGGAATGCAAACACTTAGACAGTTAAGCTTTGGAATATTAGATCTCAATTGGCATAGTAAAAACCCTTCTGAAATAAAAGATGTAAAAGAATTTGAAACTTTAAGTTTTAAAAACACTCAATTATTTCCTGATGTTAAAGAGAATTGTATGAGCACTTCGTTTTCTCACATTTTTCAAGGAGGTTATTCTTCGGGTTATTATTCTTATAAATGGGCAGAAGTTTTAGATGCTGATGCATTTTCTTTATTTTTAGAAAAAGGTATTTTTAATAAAGAAATTGCTCAAAAATTTAAAGATGCTATTTTAACAAAAGGTGGCACTGAAAAACCAATGGATTTATATCTTAATTTCAGAGGTCAAAAACCAACAAATACTGCTTTACTTAAGCGAGCCGGATTATTAAAGTAGTTGAAATGATAGAAATAAAAGATATATTTATATCATAAACGAATATCATGAATATTATAAAATACACGATTTAATAAATATTTGGTTGTTTTTCTCAAACAAATGGTAAATTATTCGATTTATTTTTTGTTTAATAAATAATTTATTGTAATTTAGCACTGTTAAAATTTCATTACCCCAAATTAAACTCGTGAAATTTGATTTGACATATTGCCCACAAATTAATCAACCCCAAATACAACCCCTATTTGATTAATTAAACAACAAAATCATCAAGCTTGGTTTTATGCAAAAGTAAGCTTGATGATTTTTTTTAAGAAAATCAAAATTCAAACTTCCCTAATTTCATTAATATAATTTGAATAATAGTATTTAGAGTACTAATTGTAACTCTGAAGTGGTTATGCTAAAATGTTTTGCTAGTTACAAATTAACGGAATAATAACTCTGAGTTTAAAAAACCGTATCCCAAAAATTTAAAAACCTTATAAATAGTTAGTTGCTTAAAATTTCTCTTTAGTCCTATTAAATTTGATTAAAAAAAAAGAACTTTGCTAGAATTTATATTAAAAAATTCTAGCAAAGCTCTTTAAATATTTTAAGAAAAAGCAGCCGCAAATAATAACTTGAGAAAATTGTCGTCCCCACAACGGTAGTATAATCAAAGTTTCTTATTGTACGACTGCTAAATTTTTATTTCATTTTTATAATAACAAATTCTGTTCTTCTATTCAATTGGTGTTCTTCTTTAGAACATTTTACACCATTCGAACATTTATTAACCAATTGAGTTTCCCCAAAACCTTTATATTCTGTAATTCTACTTGAATCTATTCCGTTAGAAATAATATACTCGTAAGTCGATTTTGCTCGTCTATTAGACAATGCTAAATTGTATTGATCATTTGCTCTACTATCAGTATGTGACTCTAATCTAATTACCATACCTGGATATTTATTCATTAAAGCAACAACCTTATCTAATTCTAACGCAGCATCAGGTCTAATATTGGATTTATCCAAATCAAAATAAATAATTTCTAAATCAGCTAACAAAACTACATCTTCAATAGGTTTTAAACCTACATTTAAATTAACAACTAATTCCTTTTCTTTATCTAAATTAAATGAATTAAATTCTTTGGTTAAACTGGTGTATTTTTCTTTTGAACCTTCTAATGTAAAGTTGGCGTCTCTGTCTACAATATGTTCATAATATCCATTTGCTTCTGTTATAAAATAAGCTATTTCCTCTCCATTAGCATCTTTTAAAACTACTTTAGCATCAACGATAGGCTCATTATTTGCGTCATCAAAAATCTGACCTTTAAGCATTAATGGTGGTATTCTTGTAAATTTATAAATATCATCATCTCCAACACCACCTTCTCTATTTGAAGAAATATACCCATCAAAACCTTCTTCTGATAAATAATAAGAAAAATCATCTTTTAAACTATTTATAGGTTCTCCAAGATTTAAAATATTTACAACAGAATTGTTTTCATCTTCTATGGTTGCAAAAATATCTAACAAACCAAAACCTACATGACCATCAGAAGAGAAAAATAAAGTTCCTTCATTATGAATAAATGGAAACATCTCATTTCCTTCTGTATTCACAATGTTACCCATATTTTTTGGGGTTCCTAATGTCCCATCTTCATTTATAGCTACTACATAAATATCTGCACCACCTATACCGCCTGGCATATCTGAAGTGAAATATAATTTTTTGCCATCACTACTTACTGAAGGATGCCCAACAGAATATTCATCATTATTAAAATGAACTCCTTTAATATTGGTCCAAACTCCATTCACTAACTCCGCACTAAATATTTTAAGGTTATTTATCCCATGTTTATCAGACCCCTTTTCACCTTCAAAAAAATTATTTCTTGTGAAATACATTTTTTTTCCATCAGCTGTAAACGAAGCTGGACCTTCATGATATATAGAATTTACATCTCCTTTTATTTTTTCAGCTTGTTCAACTGAACCTCCTTTTTTAACTTGATAAAGGTCTAAAAATGGCTGGGCATTCCAAGCATATTTTCTTTTAGTTGATACTCCTTCGTCTTTTGAAGATACAAATACAACTTCATTATTATATTCAACGGCTCCAAAATCACTAAAAGGTGTATTAAAATTCGTTTTAGTTAATGAATATTGTTTTTTTAAATTAAACATAGCACTTATAAAATCCTCTTTATCTAAAAATTCAGTAACTCTTGAGTCTTTACTTGCTTCTTGTTTATACTTATCAATCCATATTTTTGATTCATCATAATTACCTACGCCTCTTAATGCTTGCGCATAGAAATAATAATATTCTACAGGAACATTTTCTTGTTGTACAACATATTTATAAACTTCAGCAGCTTCTTTAGGTTTTCTTAAATACATATAAGAATCACCCAATTTTCGAGTTACATAACTTTTATTAAAATTTGTATCTATTAATTTCTCGTACTTTTCAATTGCTTTTACAAACGAAAAACTGTTATATAGTCTGTCCGCTCTTTTCAATTTTCCCGATTGTCCAAATGAAGATGAACATATCAATAAAAAAACAATTGTTGCTAATTTTATAGTTTTCATAATTTTAGTTCTATCTGATTAAAAATATCTAGGTGATTTCATTTTAGCTTTCGTGTATTTAAACTCGTACATTAATAAAATCTCATGAGATCCTGTTGTATAAGGTCTAATTTCACCCGTTGGTATTTCGTAAGTATAACCTATTCTAAACTGTTCAGAAACTTGAAAATCTACAAGAGCTCCAATAGCTCTTTGTTTTCCATTAATTCTATATGAACCTCCTAACCAAAATTTTTCATCAAATAATAAGTTTGCCGTTAAATCTGTTGATAAAGCTGCTCCTTTGGTGTATTTAAGCATAAATGAAGGTTTTAATTTTATGTTTTCATTCAAATCAAAAACATAGCCTCCAATACCATAATAATGAACTACTTCTAAAGCAGTATATTCAGAATTATTTAAATCATTCGTTAAAAGTTTTGGAATTGATAAACCTAAATACCATCTCTCACTATGTAACAAGATACCTGCTCCAAAATTAGGATTCACTCTATCCAACCTATCATTAAAATATTGATCATTCCCATTCACGGCTGAATTGTACAATTCACTTGCTAATTTATAGGTGGTTAACCCTGCTTTTAAACCGAAGCTAATTTTAAACTTATCATTCCCTTGAATAGTGTATGAAAAATCTCCATAGATATATGTCAAATTCTCATAACCAGTTTTATCATTAATCATTGACAACCCTAATCCAACTTTTTCATTTCGCAATGGTGAATGAATTGATAAAGTTTGAGTTTGTGGTCCCCCATCAAATCCTGCCCACTGATTTCTATTCAATCCAACTATACTTAACGCTCCTCTACTACCAGCATAAGCTGGGTTAACAGCTATTGTATTATACATATATTGCGTGAACTGTGGTAATTGCTGCGCATTAGAATACTCAAACCCTAAAATTAGCAATACTATAATTATAATTAAACGCTTCATAGTTATATTTTTATTAATTAGTTCCTAAATAAATATATCCTGTTATTGGTTGTAACAATTCTCCGTCAGGAACTATTACATTAACAATATAATAATAAGTTCCTGTAGGTAATTTATTATTTGTACCCATAGTTAAACCAGAGTTATTATGGTAACCACCCCAGTTATTTTTATAATCATTAGATTCAAATACAATTTTTCCCCAACGATTAAATATTTTAACTATATATTTACAACCACCGTCATCACCTGCTAATGACCCTACTCTAAATGTATCATTTACACCATCATTATTTGCAGTTACAACTTTAGATATATCGTCTGCAGTTGAACAAGGGAATACAATACAATCCTTTTCTAATGAAAGATTTGAAACACAACCTAGACTAGATGTATATGTAAAATTATATATTCCATTTTCTAAATCAATAACATTAAATGTGCTACCTGTTATTAATCTACCTGAAGTATCTAAACTTACCCATTCTCCTTCATCATTTGCAGCTATACTTAAATAGTTATTCAAATCAATAGATTGTACAGGGTCACCATTAATATCAAATAAATCGTCACAAATAATATCTGTAAATTCTGTTACACCATTATTAATTGTTAAATTCAACGTTGCTGTATTTATACATCCTACTTCATTCTCACTCTCAAAAGTATAAACTCCACTTTCTATATAAACAACTTCATTCCAAGTATAACTATCACAAGCCGTAATATCTTCTGTTGAAGTTGTGCTATTGTTGATGGTTAAGTTTAACGTTGCTGTATTTATACATCCTACTTCATTCTCACTTTCAAAAGTATAAACTCCACTTTCTGTATACGTAACTTCATTCCAAGTATAACTATCACAAGCCGTAATATCTTCTGTTGAAGTTGTGCTATTGTTGATGGTTAAGTTTAACGTTGCTGTATTTATACATCCTACTTCATTCTCACTCTCAAAAGTATAAACTCCACTTTCTGTATACGTAGCTTCATTCCAAGTATAACTATCACAAGCCGTAATATCTTCTGTTGAAGTTGTGCTATAGTTGATGGTTAAGTTTAACGTTGCTGTATTTATACATCCTACTTCATTCTCACTCTCAAAAGTATAAACTCCACTTTCTGTATAAGCAACTTCATTCCAAGTATAACTATCACAAGCTGTAATATCTTCTGTTGAAGTTGTGCTATTGTTGATGGTTACCATAAAACTCTCCTCGTCACTACAGAAATTCACTGGTTTACCTAAACTTGAAAGTTCACTTTTCCCTCCATCATTATTTAATAATGTAGAGTCATAAATCCATACAATTTGTGTTGTCGTAATTGGGCCTAATATAAGTTGCCCACCTTTTAACTGGCTATCATCATAATAAGCTTCATTTCCTGTTAGATTTGTACCTAATATAGTTGGTAAAGTAAAACTATCGCAAGCTGTTTGATCACCAGGATTAGTGATGTCAGGAGTTTCATTAATCGTTAAATTCAATGTTTCGGTATGAACACATCCCGCTGCATTTAAACTCTCATAAGTAATTCCACTTACTGATGCTGTATACGTTTGTCCGTTTCCTAATGGAGCGGCCCAAGTATACGTATCACAAGCTTCTGCTATTGTTGTATGAGCGGTGCTTTCGGTAATGGTTAAATTCAATGTTTCGGTATGAACACATCCCACTGCATTTGTACTCTCATAAGTAATTCCACTTACTGATGCTGTATACGTTTGTCCGTTTCCTAATGGAGCGGCCCAAGTATACGTATCACAAGCTTCTGCTACTGTTGTATGAGCGGTGCTTTCGGTAATCGTTAAATTCAATGTTTCGGTATGAACACATCCCGCTGCATTTGTACTCTCATAAGTAATTCCACTTACTGATGCTGTATACGTTTGTCCGTTTCCTAATGGAGCGGCCCAAGTATACGTATCACAAGCTTCTGCTACTGTTGTATGAGCGGTGCTTTCGGTGATCGTTAAATTCAATGTTTCGGTATGAACACATCCCGCTGCATTTGTACTCTCATAAGTAATTCCACTCTGTGATGAAGTATA
>NZ_JBFFOE010000007.1:0-59369 GCF_041562875.1 Lutibacter sp.
AACCGTAACTAATGCTGTTGAAGAATCACTATTTCCATAAATATCAGTTACTGTTAAGGTAACGGTGTTTTCTCCTGCATTGCTACAATCAAATGCTGTAATATCTAACCCATAACTTTCAATAGTACAGTTATCTGTTGATTCATTATCAATTTGCGCTGGTGTAATTGTTGCCAATCCATTTGCATCTAATTGAACTGTGATGTCTTGTGTATTTACTATTGGAGCTACATTGTCTTCAACAGTTACAATAGCCGTAGCTGAATCACTGTTTCCATTCACATCAATTACTGTTAAGGTAACTGTTAAAGGACTGTTAACATCTTCACAATCAAAATCTGAAATATCTAAGCTATAGCTTTCTATGCTGCAATTATCAGTTGATAAATTGTCTATTTGTGAAGTTGTAATACTTGCAACTCCGTTTTCATTTAACTGAACTGTGATGTTTTGAGTGTTCACTGTTGGTTTCACAGTATCTTCAACTGTTACTATAGCTGTAGCTGTATTGCTGTTGCCATTAACATCAGTAACCGTTAAAATAACTTCGTTTTCGCCTACATTACTACAAGAAAATTCAGTAATATCTAATACATACGTATCAATCTCACAATTATCTGTTGATACATTGTCAATTTGTGCTGGAGTAATTGTTGCCAATCCATCGGCATTTAATTGTACTGTGATGTCCTGAGTATTTACTATTGGTTTTATAGTATCTTCAACGGTTACTATTGCGGTTGCAGTATTGCTATTTCCATGAATATCTGTTACAGTTAAGGATACAGTGTTGTCTCCTACATTTTCACAAGTATAAGAAACGCTTTCTGATGGAATACTTGCGCCTTCAATATTTCTACCTACAGCAATTCCTCTAATACCTCCAAAGTCACCCGAATAAACTAATTCAGGCATACCTGAACCATCAGCCGGAGCCATAAGTACGTAATCCATTAATGCTCCATTGTTGAAAACTGTCCAATATAACATTCCTGTAGTTGCATCATAATCTATTCCATAAGGAATACCATTTGCGCCATCATCATATAATTCATATGGAGTTTCACTTCCATCAGCCAATGCTGTATAAATTTTACCTAAGTTTTTTTCTGTCCAAAATAATCTTCCTGCAACTTCATTAACTGTAATTCCTCTTGGGCTATCAGTTTCTAAAAGATTTACATTCTCATTAGTTCCATCAGCATTAATAACACCTATATTCCAACTACTATGATTTACATAATAGATTTTACCGTTGCTTCTATTGTAGGTTAATGCTATAATAGAAGTATTGGTAAGATTTGTAGCTGTTCCTGTACCATCTGCATTAGCTACAAAACCCCCTTGCTCATCACCTGTATAAAAAACTCTATTGTTGGTCCAATCAAATTCGAAATCATGACGTTCATAACCTGAATTTGTATTTGGAACAGCATCAATAGTGCCATTGCCATCTAAAGAAGCTACAAAAATATTTGAAGTATTACCTCCTCCAAAATAAAGGTTCCCATTGTTTAGATTTACTTCAATACCTACTGGACCTTGGGTATTTATACCATCACTTGTATCATATAATACTATTGGTGAACCTGTACCATCTCTGTTAGCAGACCAAACCTTTCCATTTCTTGTTCCTGTAAAGTAAATAGTTGATGAAGTTAAGCCATTATTATTAGCTATCTGCATTCTATCAATCTCACAATTATCTGTAGAACCGTTATCAACCATTTCAGGTGTAATTGTAACTTCACCATTTATATCTAATTGGGCTGTAATATTTTGTGAGTTTACTATTGGAGCTTCTGTATCTGTTACGGTAATAGTTGATGAACATGTTGCTATATTTCCAGCAGTATCTGTTGCTGTCCAAGTAACCGTTGTTTCTCCAACAGGGAAATTAGCTCCGTCTAAAGTTGAAGTTTCAGTCCAATCATTTTCAAGTGTAGCAATACCACAATTATCTGTAGCATTTGCAATAGTTTCAATGGAAGTGGCATATAATCTTATACCATTACCTCCAGCATTAGTGCTTGCTAAATCATCCCAGTCACTAAAATTAGAGGTGGCTCCAAAGAAATATATTCTAAAAGTTATATTTTCTGTTATCGCTGGTAAGCTTGTAAGATTGAATATTAATTCCTCAGTTTGTGGATAAACAATTGATGAATTTACAGAAATCAAAGAAATATCAGAAGTAAAACCATCAAGGCTTGATCTAATACTTGCCAATGAAGAAGCGGTACCATAATAAGATCTTCTTGAATATTGCATTCTATCTAATGATAGACTGCTTGTTGAAGGTGTTACATCAAACTCAAGATAACTGTCTAATTGTGCAATAGGGCTAGAAGTTATTTGACCTACAGGTAAAACGTCTGTATTGCAACAAGTTAGTAAAGGTCCTGATAAATCACTAGCAACAAATCCTGATTGTATATAAGAAGGAGTAAGGGGAGAACCCTCATGATAACCCGTAGGATCGTATTGTAAAATTAAATCTGAAATTAAATATATAGTTGCTCCACAAACTCCAGCGTCATTAGATACTATAATATCTGCAGGGCAAGTAATTGTAGGAGGAGTAGCATCTGCTAATGTCACATCAAAAGAAGTACTGTCAGAATTCCCATTGCCATCATTTACTGTTAACGTAATTGTTTGCACAGTTCCATGTCCACTAATTACAGTTCCTAAAATTGGAGATTGAGAAACACTCACCATCCCACAATTATCAGCAGCAGTTGTTAAGCTTGTGTAATCAGGAATTGTAAAACTACACATAGCATCTAAATTTTCAGTTCTATTTGATACTGTAGTTAATGTTGGTAAAATACCATCTATCAATGTTATATCAAAAGAAGTGCTATCAGAATTTCCATTTCCATCATTAGCTGTTAAGGTTATTGTTTGAACAGTTCCATGACCATTTATTACAAATCCTGCTAATGGAGATTGTGTTACAGTTGCTGTTCCACAATTATCAGTAGCGGTTGTTAAGCTTGTATAATCTGGAATTGTAAAATTACAACTAGCATCTAAATCTTCATTTCTATCTATAACTGAAGTTAATGAAGGAATTGTTGTATCAACTAAAGTAATATCAAAAGTAGTGCTGTTTGTGTTTCCATTTCCGTCATTGGCAGTTAGTGTAATTGTTTGTATAGTTCCGTGTCCACTAATAACAGTTCCAACCATTGGAGATTGAGATACACTCACCATTCCGCAACTATCAGCAGCAGTTGTTAAGCTTGTATAATTTGGAATTGTAAAATTACAACTAGCATCTAAATCTTCATTTCTATTTGATACTATTGTTAATGAAGGTAAAGTTACGTCTACAATTGTGATATCAAATGTAGTAGTATTTGTATTTCCATGACCATCATCTGCTGTTAACGTAATTGTTTGTACAGTTCCGTGACCGCTAATTATAGTTGTTGCAATTGGAGATTGTGATATACTCGTCATTCCACAATTATCAGCAGCTGTAGTCAACCCTGTATAATCTGGAATTGTAAAATCACAATTTGCATCTAAAATTTCAGTTCTATTTGTTACAGCAGTTAATGTAGGTAAAATTCCATCTATCAATGTTATATCAAAAGAAGTGCTATCAGAATTTCCATTTCCATCATTAGCTGTTAAGGTTATTGTTTGAACAGTTCCATGACCATTTATTACAACTCCTGCTAATGGAGATTGTGTTACAGTTGCTGTTCCACAATTATCAGCAGCGGTTGTTAAACTTGTATAATCTGGAATTGTAAAATTACAATCTGTATCTAAATCTTCATTTCGATCTATAACTGAAGTTAATGTTGGTAAAATACCATCTAATAACGTTACATCAAACGTAGTGCTATCAGAATTTCCATTGCCATCATTAGCTGTTAAAGTTATTGTTTGAACAGTTCCATGACCATTTATTACAACTCCTGCTAATGGAGATTGTGTTACAGTTGTAGTTCCACAATTATCAGCAGCGGTTGTTAAGCTTGTATAATCTGGAATTGTAAAATTACAATCTACATCTAAATCTTCATTTTGATTTGATACGGCCGTTAATGTTGGAGCAATGCTGTCTTCAACAGTTATTACAGCTATACAAGTATCTGAATTTCCTGTAGCATCAGTTACGGTTAACGTTACATTATTTGGTCCAATATCTGAGCAAGTGAATGTTGTTTTGTCAATGCTATAAGAAACAATACCAATATTATCTGTTGAAATATTATTTACATCAGCAGCAATAATACTTACGGTTCCCGAAGCATTAAGTTGCACTGTGATAGACTTGCAAATTGCTACTGGTGGAATCAGATCTAGAAAAACATTATAGATGCAGCCTGTTTTTGAAGCTGGATTATATTCATTACTATCATTATTTATCCAATAGTTTCTATTGTTAATTAAAGAAGCTAATTGTAAAGGTGTTCCATCAAGTGTAGTTCCAAGAGGAAGTAGTGAGCAATCAAATTGCCAGTTGTCTACTTCTGTTTCTGGCGGACCTGTAGCGTATAATCTAATTGCATTTACACCATTCGTTAATTGGTCTGGTAAAGCTGAAGTATCTCCTGAAATATTAGATCCATCCCAATCTGCATCACTAGTGCTAGGTACAACAGAGTTGTGAATTCCAGCAATAAATGTAGGTGTGGTAGCATCTCCTTGATAAGCAAAAAGCTGGTCGCCAATAGCTCCTAGAGAACCAATAAAAGTAGCATCAAGAGTAATTATATCTCCCGCTAACATATCAGTAGGAGCGAACCAAGTGTGGGTTTCATCATTAACTCCATTGCAAGCAATGGTATTAGGGTTATTAACACCACAATCTGTAAAGTTTATCATTGTGCCAGCCAGAATATTTTGTAATAAAACAAATGCAAATGAATCGGTTCCATCAGTATTTATTCCAACAAAGGCAATATCACCAGCTAATAATGTAGTAGCTACAATATTAACTACAGTAACATTAATACTACAAGTAGCTATATTTCCAGCTTCATCAGAAACAAAAAGAGTTACAGGAGTTATACCTGCTGTGATTGTTGATCCTGCTACTGGTGATTGAACTATCGTAAGGTTTCCAACTAAAGTAATATCATCGGTTGCAATAACATCACCTGTAAAATCTGGTACTGTTGCATTTCCTAAAACATCAGCTGTAATATCTGAAGGTGTAGAGCCACAGTTTGTAATTACTGGAGGTGTTGCATCTGAAGAAACCACAACACTAAAATTACATCCAGCATTGGCTGTAGGAATGTATTCGGAAGTATCACTACTAGTCCAATAATCTTTATTGTTTATAATTGCAGCAACATTTGCAGGGGTACCTGTAATGGGTGAGCCACCTAGAACAAGTGAACAATTAAATTGCCAATTGTCCATTTCAACTTCAGGAGGACCAACTGAATAAAGTCGAATTGCGTTGGTTCCATTTATTAATTGATTTGGCAAAGCAGAATTGGCATTTGAATCATTTATACCATCCCAATCTGAATCGTTTGTTCCTGCTTCAACATTTGAATGTATGGCAGCAATAAAAACAGGAGAAGCAGTTGTTCCCTGATAGGCAAATATTTGATCACCAATAGAGGCAAGTACACTTCCGGTTATAAAACTCCCTTGTAAAGTAACAATATCCCCAGCGCTCATAGATGAAGGTGCATACCAAGTTGCACTTCCCTCTCCTCCTGAACCAGCGCAAGTAATTGTATTTGGATTGGATACGCCACAATCAGTAAGTTTAATATTGGTTCCTGCTATAATATCTTTTAAAAGTACAAAGGCGAATGAGTCATTTCCATCAAGATTAAATCCAACAAAGGCAATATCACCCGCAGATAGTGTTGTTGTAGGAGGTTCATTTATAGTTACATTAATTGAGCAAGTAGCAGTATTTCCAGCCTCGTCAGTTGCGGTTAGTACTACAGAATGTATACCTACATTTGCCATAGTTCCTGCAGATGGAGATTGTGTAATTGTAATATTAGTTGGTATTGAAACATCATCTGTAGCAGAAGTTCCAGTTGTTAAATCAGGAATAGGAGCCATCCCGTTAATTCCTGCTAAAATAGCAGTAGGAGTAGGACCACAAGTTATTACTGGTGGAGTGCTGTCTCCAGCAACAGCAATTGTAAATGAACAACCTGCTTCTAAAGTCGGGTTATAAATTGTAGAGTTATTGCCATTCCAATAAGTGCGGTTATTAATAATTGCTCGTATTGCTGCAGGAGTACCTGTAATAGGTGAACCACCTGGAACTAGTAAACAACTAAACTGCCAATTGTCTTGTTCACCATTAATTACATCAATAAGTCGTATAGCATTCACACCATTGATTAGCGCATTTGGTAAAGCTGATGTAGAATTTGATGTTGCTGCTCCGTCCCAATTGGCATCATCGCCTGGTGCATCATTAAATTGTAATCCTGCAATAAATATAGGTGATGCAATAGAACCTTGAATAGCAAAAAGCTGATCGCCTATAGATGAATATGCAGCAGGAAAAAGAGGAGTCATATTTAAGGTTACAACTTCTCCTGCAGTTCTAGGAATACCTGATGTCCAAGTAAATTCACCATCACCAGAAGTAGTGAAAAAGCCACCCGAATCATTCCATCCTCTGTCAGTAAAAATAATTGTTGTTAATGCATCAATGTCTTTTAGTAGCACAAAAGCAAAAGTATCTTCGTTATTTGTAGCTCCATCAGTATTACTGCCCACAAAGGCAATATCTCCTGCGGTAAGAACAGTTTGTGCAGTTCCATAAAAAAATAGAAATAGCGCAACAATCAGTAAAGTAATTTTTTTCATAATATTTTATTTTAATAGAATGGAGTATCGTAATTTTTTAAGGCAGCTTATTTTCTAGCTTCTTGATGGATATATACCGAAAAGTGCAATAATGTAATTTACACATTGAAATGGTTGTATATTATTTACTGCTTGGTTATTACCAGTATTATTTACAGCTCCAGTTGCTAAAGTATTACCCGAATCTGAAGTAGTTCCAAATGAATTTGAACCATCACCAGCTATAAATGTTCCATTTGGATTGTCTGAATTTCCTTCCTCTTTAATATTTATTGTATGATTGTGAGAAGGTAAATTATTAGTTGTTAATGTATTTGTTTCTGTGCCCCCTTGCTGCCCAAGACGATACGTTGATAGTCCATTGCCTGTACCTGGGTGTATTGGCACTCTACCTCTTAAGTCTGGTAATGCAAAAGTTGTTCTTCCATCGCCACCATAGGTAGTTCCTAAAATTGAAAATAATGCTGTGTTTTCAGCAATTGAAAGTAATTGACCGTCACATAATGCCCAGCTTCGTGGTGCAAAGTTTCCGCCAAACATTATAATTTGTCCTATAAATGGATCCATAATTTAGTTTTTTAATGTTAGTTTCTAGAAGGGAATATACCTGTTAGTGCAATGATAAAATTTACACATTCAAAGGGTTGAATATTATTTACTGCTTGGCTACCACCACTTGGATTTACTGCACTAGCGGCTAAAGTATTAGAAGCATCTGAAGTAGTTCCAAATGAATTTGAACCATCACCAGCTATAAATGTTCCATTTGGATTGTCTGAATTTCCTTCCTCTTTAATATTTATTGTATGGCTGTGAGAAGGTAAATTATTAGTTGTTAATGTATTTGTTTGTGTGCCCCCTTTTTGCCCAAGACGATAGGTTGAAAGTCCATTACCTGTACCTGGGTGTATTGGCACTCTACCTCTTAAATCAGGTAAAGCAAAAGTTGTTCTTCCATCACCACCGTAGGTAGTTCCTAAAATTGAAAATAAAGCTTGATTTGAACTAATTGGAAGTAATTGACCGTCGCAAAATGCCCAGCCTCTTGGTGCAAAGTTTCCACCAAACATTATAATTTCTGCAAGAAATGGATCCATAATAATATTTTTTTTAATTAATAATTAGTTTAAATAGAGATGTTAAATGTTATTGTTGAAGAATTTTTAGAACCTTCTTTTATTGGAAATAAGTTTTCGCCCAATTGGTTGTTTTCTTCCCAATGTTTTCCTGTGAAATGAGCATCAAAATCATTAAGTAATAATTCTGTAAAATAAGTAGTTTCGTTTGTTGAAACTTTAAAATATACTCTAGACGCTTTTCCCTCTTCTTTGTTTGGGAAATCTGTTATAAAATGATATTCACCAGTTTCATTTGTTTTCATTTTTCCTTGATGCCTGTATTTTGAAGAGCCAGGAGATAAATGCCAGACTTCTACAGTTGTATTAGGCATAGAAAACAGTCCCGTTTTATCATAAATTTTTCCTTGAACTGTGATGTGTTTTCCGCTAAAAGAAGAAGTTCTTAAATCTGTTTTTTCTTCAGCATAAGCATTGTAACCCATAAAAGGACTCTCATGTAAAGAAAAAGCATTTAGAATTGAATTTGAAGATAACATAGCAATACCTGTGGTTGCAAATGCGGTTTTTCGCAAAAACAGCCTTCGGGAAGGGTGAATTTTCATTATAATGGTTTGTTGGTTAATGATGTAAATATAAATAAAATATGATATTTATCATTTTTTATTTTAGTAAGGTTGCTAATTTGTAAATAAACGGTATGTTTTTAATAATGAATAGTGTAATTTAATTTTTTTAATTTAAAATTTAAGTTAAAAAAATCCGTTTTAATTAAAAAACGGATTTAAATGATTTGATACTAATTAAATTGTTAGTTATTGTTGAGGTTTTGCAATTGCTTTTTAATTTTATGAATAGCACTTTCAATAGGTTTTTCAGGCTCAATAACATTGTATTCTCCCCAAAATTCTGGGTCAGAAAATCCAGAAGCTTCATCACTTATAATAACGGAAGATCTTAGTCTATCTTTTGATTTAATTAATTGATTCTCTCCATTTTTCTCCCAATCAGTAACAGCCATTTCAATGGTTGTATAGTAAATGGTATTAAATAATTTTTTATCCCAATTAATTTTAAAACCTAGTTGGATTCTACTATACCCATAATACCATTTTCCGTTCTTTTCACGATAATCAACTTGATAAGTGGCTTCAATAGGGAGTACTTTAGCGCCTCTAGGTTTTTTTACAATAAAATATTTACTTGCCTTTTCTTGATCTTCAAGGTTTAAACTAAATTTTGCATTTGTTAAAGCTAAAGATTGTGCATCAATATATAATTTTCCATAAAAAAAAGGATCTTTCTCTTGTGCTTTTTGCTTAAAATTCACCACATAAATAGGTCTATTATCAATTTTTGTTGACTTGTCTAGCGTAAAATCATAAATTTCAAACATATCTTCAGTAAAAAGTAATGTTGGATTTTTCATCAGATCTATTAGTAATGAGTTAAAAGGCCCACCTCTAAGTTTAAATGCAACAGTATCTAATTTAGAATAATCTGTATTTTTGCGTGACTTGTAAAGTTGTAAAATATCATTTTTAGAATTTGTGTAAGATTGTTTATTAATTTCAACCACGGCTTCTGAAAGTGAAACATAACTTCTTCTTTTTTTAATGGTTTCTCTGTAAAAAGCAGTCATTGTAATAAGCTCATCAGAATAATTTTCACCTTTCCTTTTAAAAACTTCTGAAATAAGAGATTTTGCATCTTTCACTGAAATATTAACTTCAGTAAGTTCCTCAATGTAAGTTTCTAGTTTTATTGGGTTTTTAGTATTTAAATCAGATTGATTAAGTACTTTACTGGTAAATCCTAAAAATGAAATAGTAACTTTTTTATCAATATATTTTTTAGGAATTTTTATTAAAAATTCACCTTGCGTATTTGTAATGGTACTAATATTGGTTCCGTTAACCGTTATTGAAGCAAAAATCAACTCTTTTTTAGTTTTACTATCTATAACTTTACCTTTGTACTTATGAAAGCCAGTAGTATCAATTGGAATAGGATTATTTGCAGCGTAGCTGAAAGAATGAAAACCAACAATAAAAAAGAAAGTGATAATGAATGCTGTGAAATTTTTTTTATTTTGAAATGTTCTATTTTTTACCATAGCGCAGAAGATTAATTGTGATAAAAATAAATTGACGATACAAGTTAACAAATTTTCATCAAAAAAGGAACTACAATGAAGTAATTCCTTTTTTATTATTTAACGTTTAATGTTTTAACTTTTTGGAACTGGAAAACCACGATCGCGCATTAAGGCGTCAATTTTAGCATCTCGCCCTCTAAATAATTTATAAGCTTCAGCTGGATCCATAGCATTTCTAGGTGCAAATAGATATTTTACCATTTTTGCTGACAAATCTTTGTCATAAAAACCATCGGGTGTTTTTGCAAAAGCTTCTGCGGCATCAGCAGTTAAAACATCTGCCCACATATAGCCATAATATGCAGTTGCATAGCCTTCACCAGAAAAAACATGACCAAAATGAGGTGTGCGATGACGCATAACTAGTTCTTTTGGCATATTTAGAGCCGTTAAAGTTTCTCTTTCAAAAGCATCAACATCCATATTCGTAGGGTCAGCTATGTGAAATTTCATATCCATAATAGCAGATGCTAAATATTCAGTAGTTGAAAAACCTTGGTTAAAAGTGGAAGTTTTTTTAATTTTAGCAATCAATGCTGCCGGCATTGGTTCGCCCGTTTTATGATGTACTAAAAATTGATTAATTACTTTATCTGTTGATAACCAATGCTCTAATACTTGCGATTGAAACTCGGTGTAATCTCTAACTCCATTATTAAGTGTTGGGTATTTTACGTTTGCAGAAAAGAAATGCAGTGCGTGTCCAAATTCGTGTAAAAAAGTGGTTGCATCATCCCAAGAAACTAATAAAGGTTCTCCTGCAGCAGGTTTTACAAAGTTTGAATTATTTGAAGCTAAAACTGTTTTTTCACCATCAAAATTAGAATAGCTTCTGTACATTGTAGCCCAGGCTCCAGATCGTTTCCCTTTTCTTGCAAAAGGGTCTAAATACCACAAACCAATATGTTTCCCAGTATCAATATTAGTTACTTCCCAAACTTTTATATCTTCCTGAAAAACAGGAACTGTACCTTCAGCAACAGGTGTAAATTTGTAATTAAATACTTCTTTAGCAACAAAGAATAAAGCTTCTGTTAGTTTGTCTAATTGTAAATATTGTTTTACTTCGTCAGAATCTAAGTCATATTTTTGTTTTCTAACCTTTTCAGCGTAATAGCTATAATCCCAAGGTTCTATAGTAATATTCTCACTATTTGCTACAGCTTGCATATCTGCAACTTCTTCATTAACCCTTGCAGTAGACGCTTCCCAAACTTGGTTTAGTAATTTCATTACATTTTCTGGGTTTTTTGCCATTCTGTTTTGCAATCTCCAGTCTGCAAAATTATCATACCCTAAAAGTCCTACTCGCTCTTTTCTTAGCTTTAAAATTTTAGCTACATTTTCATTATTATCAAATTCATCGGCATTATCACAACGAGAATAATAGTTTTCCCAAACTTTTTTTCTTAATTCTCTTTCATTTGAATACGTCAAGAATGGAGACATATATGAACGTGTATTTGGAATTGCATATTTACCTTCTTGCCCTTTTTCAGAAGCAATTTTAGCCATAGATTTAATCAGTGATTCTGATAAACCACCTAATTGGTTTTCACTTAAAAAAACGACATAGTTTTCTTCATCTGCCAAAATATTATTAGAGAAATTAGTGTAAAGTGTAGAAAGTTCTTTGTTAATTTCAGCATAACGAATCTTTTTTACAGCATCTAGTTCAGCTCCATCCATAGCGAAACCTTCATAAATAAGTTTTACAACACGTTGCTGATCATCTTCAAGGGGTGTTGTTAAAGAATTGTCATACACTGTTTTAATACGATCAAATAATTTTTTATTTTGAGAAATTTTAGAACTGAACTCAGATAATTTAGGAGCCATTTCGTTTTGAATTTCCCTAAATTCAGGAGATGATAAATTGCTGCTTATAAGTCCATAATATTTTTGAACTCTGTCAAGTGTTTCTCCAGCTTTTTCCATGGCTACAATAGTATTTTCAAAAGTTGGCGCATCAGAATTTGCTGTTATTGCGTCTATTTCTTCAAGATTTTCTTGCATTCCAACTTCAAGAGCATTTTTAACATCATTAATGTTCATTTTATCAAATGCAGGCACTCCTCCATAAGGCCCGGTCCATTCTTGTAATAATATATTGTTAGTTTGCATAGTTTGATCTTTTTCTTTATTTTGATTACAGCTTGTGAAAGCAATAATAAGGCTAAAAATCATGATAGATTTAGGCGTATTTAGTTTAAAGTATTGGTTCATCATTAGATAAATTTTATAAAACGAGTTTAAAATTATTAGTTATTTTTTGATTTGCTCAAAATTAACCATTTACATTTGAATAGAACCTTAATAAATACAGGTTAAGCCTTAATTATTGTTAATGATTTGTTAATTTTTTAAATTATTTTAAACTGCTAACAAGATGAATCAATACTTAATAAAATGATATATTTGTTTTTATTATTTTAGTTAATTTAAAGAAATTTATATGAGTTTAAATCAAAAGAAAGCACAAGATTTAATTGATTTTATTTATGATAGCCCAAGTCCGTTTCATGTAATTCATAATGTTAAAAAAAGGCTCACAGAAAATAATTTTTCAGAGTTACATTTAACAGAAAAATGGACAATTAATAAGGGAGGAAAATATTTTGTTTGTCAAAATAACACTTCGTTATTTGCATTTATTGTAGGTAATGCTGAAATTGAAGAAAAAGGGTTTAAAATTATCGCAGCCCATTCTGATTCTCCAACTTTTAAGATAAAGCCATCACCAGAAATTTCAGTAGAAAAAAGCTATTTAAAATTTAATACAGAAACTTATGGCGGACCCATTTTAAGCACTTGGTTTGACAGACCATTGTCTGTTGCAGGAAGGGTAAGTGTTAAGGGAAATGATATGCTAAATCCAAAAACTTATTTAGTGAATATTCCGAAGCCAATTCTTATTATCCCAAATTTACCAATTCATTTTAACAGAACTGTAAATGATGGGGTTGCAATAAATAAACAAGTTGATATGCTACCAGTTGCAGCAATCATTAATGAAGAAATTAATAGTGAATTGTTATTGGCTACCAAAATTTCAGAGGAAATTAATGTTCCAGTAGAAGATATTTTAGAAGTAGATTTAAATTTGTATGATTTTACCAAAGGAAGTATTGTTGGATTAAATAATGAGTTTATTTCATCGGGTAAATTAGATGATTTGGCAATGGTTCACGCTGGTTTAGAGGCAATTATTGAAGCTCCTATTTGCAATTCAACTAATGTTTTAGCAATATATGATAATGAAGAAGTAGGAAGCCGTTCTAAACAAGGAGCTGGTTCGCCAATTCTTAAAGATATTTTATACAGAATAACCATGCTACTGGGTAAAAATGAAGAAGGTTCTCAGCGTGCTATTTATAATTCTTTTATGGTAAGTGCAGACATGGCACATGCGTTGCACCCTAATCATCCTGATAAACATGACCCAGTTTTAAGGCCAAAAATTAATGGGGGTCCGGTTATAAAAATTGAAGCAAATCAGAAATATACAACCGATAGTAATTCATGTGCAGTATTTGAAATGATTTGTAATGAAGCAGGAATTCCTTACCAAAAATTTGTAAACCGTTCAGATATGGTTGGTGGAAGTACTTTAGGAAATATTTCTACAAGTCAATTAGCAATTAGATCAGTTGATGTTGGAAATCCAATGTGGGCAATGCATTCAATTAGAGAAACAAGTGGAGTAGATGATCATACCTACATGATTAAAGCATTTAATAGTTTTTATAAATTGAATTAGGTTGATATTATAATATTAAAGTAAAAAATAAAAAAAGGATTTACAATTAAGTAAATCCTTTTTTTAATAATGTACTGTTTTTAACAATTTAGAATTAGCCTTTAGCTGCCTTTGCATCTAATCTTTGAATTACTTTTCCATAAATAATTAAAGAAAAAGCAGAAAATAAAGCGATTGCAGCAAAATAATACCAAATGTAATGTGCATTTACTGCGGCAGCCTCCCACGCTTCATGAGTTTCAAATAATTTAGGTTCTGGGCAATATTTTGATAGTAAATAACCCGATAAACCAAAACCTAAAATTGAAGAAATGAAAGAATGTAAATGACTAAACCCAAGATACAAGCCTTCTTCACCTTTAGGAGCTTGTAAAGAGAAAAATTGTAAGAACCTTGGTGAAATAAAAGATTCAGCCAAACCTTGCAATACAATTCCAGCAATCATCATAAGAGCAATAGGGTGCATACTTATAAAACCTAGGTCAATTTCACCTCCACTAAACCAATTTCCTGAAGCCATTGCAATAGCAGAAAATGGCATAATAAACATACCAACTGTCATAGAAAATAAGGGTGTTTTACTCGCCATTATTCTTGTTATAAAAGTAACTGTAAGTACTACTGTAAGCGGGTTAACATTGGCATACCAAGAAGGTGATGCTGCTTCACCTGCCATTCTAAGAACATATTTTGGCATGGTGGCATAAAGTTGGTGCTGTACCATCCAAAATCCTGTAATTATTAAAATTAGGGATATTAACCTACCATTTGTTAATACTTTAATTAAAGCATGCCAAATTTCACTAAAAGTTTTTCCTTCACCTTGATGTTTTACACTTTTGTAAAAGAAAACAATCATTATTAAAGCTATTAATGTCATGGCAGCTGAAAAATAATTTAAATAAATTAATCCCATATCTCCCATAGCAACTCGCAATGGTTTTACAATTGTTTTCCCTGAAAAAGCTCCAATATTTACCATCATATAAAAAATGGAGAAACCTTGAGCTCTATTCAATTCTGTGGTTTCTTTTGCAACAGTACCAGTAATCACTGATTTTATAAAAGAACCACCAATCATGATAACCAGCATTATTGGAGCAATTGCCCATCTTGCATTGGATTCTAATATTCCTGTAAATTTAATATCACCAGAATAATCAACTAAACCAATAGACTCAAGTGCTGTTGGTAATATTCCTAAACCAAAATAGCCTATAGTTAATAATGAGAAAGCAATTAATAATGAAGATTTAAATCCAATTTTGTCGGCTAAAGCTCCTGTAAATGTTGGTAGTAAATACAAACCTCCGGAAAATACACCAGATATTAATGCAGCTTCTATATCAGAAAAACCTAAAATTCGGGATAGATAAAGCGTTATAACAATAAACACACCATAATAAGCACCTCTTTCTAATAATTCAACAATATTGGCTGTCCAGAATGCACGTGAAAATCCTTTTAATTTTTGAAACATATTTATTTTAATTTTATTTAAACTGTTGCCGAAGATAAGTAATTATGAATAAATAGTATTCAGTATTTTCAGTTTAGAATGATTTTAAAAGAGGAAAATGTAGTACTAAATTATCTGAAAGGAATTACTTCAATGAAATTCCTTTCAGATAATTTAAATGACACTAATTATTCATAGAAAATTAAAAGAACTTTTCTATTAGATGCGGAATAACAAAATAACTATTTAAAATTTACTTTTCTTCTCCTGGGTGATAGATTGCTTCAGCTCTTTTTTCCACATCTTTTCTATAATATACTACATCTTTAAATTTAACATCAGCATAGCGTTGAGACTGGTCTGCGAAATGTGGAGATGTTGGGTCACCACTTTGTCCACCTGCAAGTATTGTTTTAGCCTTCACAGTATCGCCAAATTCAACAACTGCTACAAAACTATTTCCTGAAGTTCCATAAATACGTTTTGTATGGTATGATTTTGCACCAAAGGAAGCCAAAGCACCCCATTTGCTTGAAGCCATATCAATAGGGATACTTGGTAAACTATCATTAAATGGTTGATGAATAGCTCCATTTATGCGTTGATACCGATTAATTTCTCCCCAAGGAATATTCCAAGTTCCAAAGTCTGCAGTTAATTTGTCAATCGACTGTTTAAAAATATCTAGACGTTCTTTTAGAGGTGATGTTGTTCCAAAATATTGAACAAGCTCTAAATTATTTAATCCTTCAGGTTTTACGCCGTTTTTTAAATATTGTAACATATAAAAATGAGCCATAGACATGGCTACAGATTCTTTATTTGTTGCAAAATCCCATTTTCTTAACACCTTAATTGCTTCTTTTAACGATTTGTCTGATTGGGGAGTTTTATCATACGCTTCAATTAAACCTGGTATTACTGCTTCAAAAGCTGGTAAATAAAGATCATAAGCAAGTTCTATTAATTTATCGATTGTTAAATCTTTTGATTTTTCTAGTAAACGTACCGCATGAATACCACGAAAGTTTTCTTCATTTCTAGACATATATCTTGGATAATCTTCCATCTTTGGACTATTAACTCCTGCACTTGTAAAAGGTGTAGAATTACAATTTTGAATCCAGCCATTTTCAGGATTTGTTAAAGTTATCATTTCATCTACAGTATGAAGTCTTTGCCAATCCGTTGCAGGATTACTTCCATCTACAGGTTTGCTAAAATCAAATGTTTCATCTCTTTTTGGGATGAAATCTCCATGATAATAAGCTATAGTTCCATCAGCATCAGCATAAACAGTATTGTTTGAAGAATTTGTTCTCATACTCATCATTTCTCTAAACTCTTTATGATTTTTTAGCTTCGTTCTGGTAAAAGATTGTATCAATGCATTTATGGGATCCCACATCATTGCTGTAGCTACCCATTTACCATTAATTGATTGTGTAATGGGACCGTGATGGGTTTTGTAAGCTGTAAATTTCTTATCTCTTAATTCTCCTTCATTTAAATATTTGAGTGAAACTTCAAAAGATTTAACAGGTCTTTGCTCATTCCCATAAGTATAACTATAACCTTTATCTGTTTTGGAAATGGTTTCAACATAATCATCCATAAAATCTATATCTGTTGAAGTATGCATCCATCCAGTTTTTTCATTAAAACCTTGGTAGACGAAAAATTGCCCCCAAGTTACGGCACCATAAGCATTTAATCCTTCTTCACTAACTACGTGAACTTCTCCTCTGAAAAAGAAGGAAGTATGCGGATTTATAAGTAGCATTGCATTGCCAGATTTTGTTAATTTTCCTGAAATAGCAAATCCATTAGAACCTCTTGGTTCACTATCACTTAAACGTATTAAGCCATCATGAACAACACTTAATTTTTGTGCTGAAGAATCTTCATAAAAATCTTTAATTTTTGTTGTTGATATGTTTTCAATATCTCCTCCAATTGAACCTTCACTAAAATACATGGGCATCCAAGGTTCAAAATGAGTTAATAGTTTTGGTTTCACTTCAGGATGTGTAAATAGGTAATAATTAACTCCATCAGCAAATGCATTACACAGTTTTTTTAACCATTCAGGGCTTTTTTCATAATTAGCAATTGCTTCTTCTTGTGTCATATATAACTGAGCTCTTAGATCGCTATACAATGCTTTTTCACCTTCTACTTCAGCTAATCTTCCTATAGCCCAAATATAGTTTTGTTCAACTCTATTGAAATCATCTTCACATTGGGCATAAAGTAACCCGAAAACTGCATCGGCATCCGTTTTACCATAAATATGAGGTACACCAAAATCATCTCGTATAATTTCAATAGTTGAGGCAGTTGATTCCCAGCGATGTTGATCTTTTTGTAATTGTGTTTGAGGGTTAGAGCAGGAGGTAATAAATAACAGTAAAGCAACATAAAATAGTTTCATAAATAGCTTTAATTTTAATTTTTATTGAAATAAGTAGATTATTTAATTTGTTAAATTTAACAAATTAAATAATCATTTTATGTTTAGATTTAAAATAAAAGAAGCAGTCTGAAAAGTAATATTTTATGTCATATTGAGCTTGTCGAAATATTTTAACGAATTGTTAATTAAAGTAAACTTCGACAGGCTCAGTTTGACAAAACGAATTTTATTCACTTTTCAGACAGCCTTTTAAAATATTATAGACCCTTCAACAAGCTCAGGGTTACAATCCTTCATTTAAACAACCTCAACAAACAAACCATCATCAGTATTATTTACTTTGGCTAAGTTATGTTTTGTTAGGCCTTTTAAGGTTTTATCCCATTTTTTATTGCTTAAACCACTTTGTGATTTTAAGTTTTCTAATAAAATTGGAGAGCTTTTTTCTATTAAACGTAACAATTCTTTTTCATCATCGTTTAACTCAACAGATGGTGCTTTTTTCTCAGGTTTCATTTGAGGAAAGAATAAAACATCTTGTATGGATGCGTTGTTTGTCATAAACATCACCAAACGGTCAATTCCAATTCCAATACCCGAAGTAGGAGGCATGCCATATTCTAAAGCACGAATAAAATCTTGATCTATAAACATAGCTTCATCATCTCCTTTTGCAGATAATTTCATTTGTTCTTCGAAGCGTTCACGTTGATCAATTGGGTCATTTAGTTCTGAATAGGCATTTGCTAATTCTTTTCCATTTACCATTAATTCAAAACGCTCTGTTAAAGCTGGATTATCTCGGTGTTCTTTAGTTAAAGGACTCATTTCTTTTGGATAATCGGTGATAAATGTTGGTTGAATGTATAAGTGTTCACATTTTTCACCAAATAATTCATCAATCATTTTACCAATCCCCATAGTTTCGTCAGCTTCAATACCAACTTTGGTACATACTTCTCTTAATTCAACATCATTCATTCCGGCAACATCAAAACCTGTATGAATTTTTATGGCTTCTAAAATAGGTACTCTAGGATAAGGTGCTTTAAAGCTAACTTGATTTTTACCGATTTGAACTGTAGATGTTCCATTTGTATCTATTGCAATTTTTTCTAACAATTCTTCGGTCATATCCATCATCCAGTTGTAGTCTTTGTATGCTACATACAATTCCATAACCGTAAATTCTGGATTATGAGTTCTGTCCATTCCTTCATTTCTGAAGTCTTTTGCAAATTCATAAACAGCATCAAAACCACCAACAATTAATCGCTTTAAATACAATTCATTGGCAATACGCAAATACAATGGCATATCTAAAGCATTGTGATGTGTCATAAAAGGGCGAGCGGCTGCTCCACCTGGAATTGGTTGTAATATAGGTGTTTCAACTTCTAAATAACCGCGATCATTAAAAAAATTACGCATAGAATTGGTTATTTTGGTACGTTTTATAAATGTTTCTTTAACGTGATCATTCACAATTAAATCTACATATCTTCTTCTGTATCTTTGTTCGTTATCCGCAAAAGCATCGTGAACTTTTCCATCAGCATCTGTTTTTACAACAGGTAATGGACGTAAACTTTTAGCAAGTACTGTTAATTCTTTAACATTTACTGAAATTTCTCCAACTTGTGTTTTAAAAACGATACCACTAATACCTATGATATCCCCCATGTCTAATAATTTTTTAAAAACTGTATTGTACATAGTTGGATCTTCTTCTGAAGAAATCTCGTCACGATTTATATAAATTTGCATTCTTCCACTTGCATCCTTTAGCTCAGCAAAAGAAGCTTTTCCCATAATTCTACGGCCCATCATTCTTCCTGCTAAAACAACTTCTTTTCCTTCAAAAGCATCAAAATCTGATGTTATTTTTTGAATTGTTGCTGTAGTTTTAAATTCTTCTGCGGGATAAGGATTAATACCTAATTCGCGTAGTTTTTGTAAAGAGTCTCTTCTAATTATTTCAAGCGGTGATAATTGCATTATACGATTTTTAAAAATTAATTTGGAATAACAGTTTGCAAAGATACAATCAATTCAGAAAAATAGGTGATTTCAAAAGAAAAAGTGTTTAGAATTTGAAATCAAATAAAAATTTATATATTTGCTTACCACATTTAAATGTGGTTTAGTTGTGTTGTTTGACGTTAATAGCGTCAGGTTTTTTTAAAACCAATGGAAAGCTTCCCGAATTCGGGACGCTTTTTTTATTTTAAGGCATCTTGTTTTAGGATGAAAAACTAAAAAACATGTCTTTATATTCCCAAAATTTAGCAACATACAATCCTGTAAAAATTACAGCAGCAATAAATTTTAAGAAGGCTGAAGTTAAGAAACCAAGTAAAGAACCAAATGCAGCTTTTAATGCTTTTCCTGAATTTTTACTATCGTGAATCATTTCTCCAATAAAAGCACCAATAAAAGGTCCAATAATAATTCCAAAAGGAATAGGGGAGAGTAAACCTATAACTAAACCAACCATAGTTCCAATAACACCATAACGAGTTCCTCCAAATTTTTTAGTTCCCATTGCAGGAATAAAATAATCTATTACCCAAATTAGAATTGCAATTGCTAATGTTAAGCCTAAGAAAGTCCAATTCATAGGAACGGCATTTGTAAGATGAAGCAGCAATAAACCAATCCAACTTGTAAATGGGCCAGGTAATACAGGTAAAAATGAACCAATAATGCCTAATAAGGCAAATAAAAATCCGATGATGAGTAAAAAAATATCCATATGCTAATTTAGGTTTTCAATTTACAATTTGAAAGAAAAATAAATACAAATAAGAATATTCAACTAAAAAATTAGTTTAAACTAAATATTTAGTTATATTTGTATAGTTGAACTAAAAACTTAGTTAATAAAATGGATAAACAACTAACAAAAGCAGAAGAGCAGTTTATGCAAGTTTTGTGGGAATTAGAAGAAGCTTCTGTACAAGAAATTATAAATCAATTACCTGAGCCTAAGCCAGCTTATAATACAGTTTCTACAATTATTAGAATATTGGAAACGAAAGATTTTGTAGCACATAAAGCGAAGGGAAGAGGGTATATTTATTTTCCTTTGGTGAAGAAAGCCGATTATAGTAACCAAACTTTAAACAAATTAGTAGATGGTTATTTTGGAGGTTCTTTTAAAAGTATGGTGTCGTTTTTTGTAAATAAAAATGATGTTGATATCAACGAATTAGAAACAATTTTAGAAGCTATTAACGATAAAAAGACTGAAAAATGATAAATTATATACTACAAGTACTACTTTTTCAAGCATTATTTTTGGCTGTGTACGATTTCTTTTTACAAAAGGAAACATTTTTTAAGTGGAATAGACGCTATTTATTAGTTACGCCGTTATTATCATTTATAATCCCATTGCTAAAGTTTGAAAGTATTCAAAAAGCAGTCTCTCAAAAATATATGGTTCAATTACCAACGGTATTTTTAAATCCGCAGGTGGTTATTGAACAAACTACTCAAAGTAGTTCTACAATCAATTATATCTCCATACTATTTTATGTTGGACTTATAATTTTCTCCATACTATTTTTCATTAAACTGACTAAAATTATTCAATTAATTATTTCTAATAAAGTAATTAAAAAGCAACATTATTCTTTAGTAGTGTTAGAAAAGAAACAATCTGCATTTTCATTTTTCAATTATATATTTATAAATAAAAGTTTTCTAAAAAATGCAGATTTACAAATAATTAAACACGAATTAATACACTGTAAACAATACCATACTTTGGATTTGATGTTTTTTGAAGTATTAAAAATAGTAATGTGGTTTAATCCAATGGTATATGTATATCAAAAAAGAATCACCTTATTACATGAGTATATTTCTGATGCTGAGGTTGTTAAAGAAACAGATAAAAAAACGTATTTCAATATGTTGCTTTCTGAAACATTTAATGTGGAAAATATTTCATTCATCAATCAATTTTTTAAACATTCATTAATTAAAAAAAGAATAGTTATGATCACAAAAGAAAAATCAAAAAAAATGAAACAGTTAAAGTATTTATTAGTGTTGCCTTTGTTGGTGAGTATGTTAGTTTATGTGTCTTGTACAAATGATGTTCAAACTGATATTGATGAGATGAACAGGATTATTGGAAATGAAGTTATTCAACCAAATGGAACATATTTTGAAGGTGAAAATGGAATTAAAATATTTACAGGAAGCTCGTTAGCAGGTGAAGAAGTTCCTTTTGAGGAAATGAATGATAGAGAAAAAGAAATTTTCAATAATTTTAAAAACAAGGAAAATTCAAAGATAGTATACAGTTTAGTTATTGATGAGAATGGAGATAGAGTACACTTTTTAAAAATACCAATGCCTCCTATGAATAATAAAGCTAGTGATAGAACTGTTATTGAAGACGATGGGTCTATTCCTTTTGCAATAATAGATGAAGTGCCAATTTATCCAGGTTGTGAAGGGACAAAAGAAGAGATTAAAATATGCCTTCAAGAAAAAATTACACAACATGTTAATAAAAATTTTAACTCAAATTTAGCAACAGAATTGAAACTTGAATCTGGAATAAAAAGAATTTTTGTGATGTTTAAAATTGACAAAGAAGGTAATATAGCTGAAGTAAAGGCAAGAGCTCCACATCAAAATCTGGCTGATGAAGCCATTAGGGTTGTGAATTTATTACCAAAAATGATACCTGGTAAACAAAAAGGGGAGAACGTAGGTGTTAAATATAGTTTGCCAATTGCATTTAAAGTTGAATAATTAATAAATTTCTATGAAAAAGATTTTTGTTACACTATTATTGATAATAGTTACATTAAAAACCGAAGCGCAATCTTCGGTTTTTAATGTAATTGATAGCTTATTATTAAAAGGGAATTACCAGAAAGCGCTTATTTTATTAAATGAACAGCAACCTAAAACTATTGAAGTTTTCGATAAAATGGCTACCATTTATCAAACAATTGGTAATTTTAATAAAGCAATTACATATTATGAAAAGGCTATAAAACTTGAAGATAATGAAGAAATAAAAGTAAAGTTAGGTATTGCTTGCAATGCTGCAGGCTTGTCTTCAAAAGCTATTTTAATTTACGAAGAAATTATTGAAAAGGATACTTCAAATTTATTAGTTGCTAATAGTTTAGGTAAATTGTATTTGGCGAAAAATAACCACGAAAATGCAGAGCAATTATTCCGTTTTTTAAAGAGAAAAGATACTTTAAATCCAAATTATCCATATCAGTTAGCAGTGGCATTTTCAAAACAAAATAAACTCTTTGAAATGGGACAAAGCTATTTGGATGCATATAATTTAGATACACTTCATATTAAAAGCATTTATGAATTAGCTAATTTTTTTGATGAATTAAGGATGAGAGATTCAACCATGTTATTTATTGATAAAGGGTTGAAGATTGATAGTACTAATATTAATTTTATACAACTAAAAGCAAATGAATTGTATTCTACGAAAGACTTTAAACAGGCAATTAAATATTTAACAAAATTAGATAGTTTAAATTTTATTTCTGTCAACACTTATGAAATGTTTGGGATGTGCTATTACAATTTAAAAAATTTTAATAGGGCAGAAACTAATTTTAAAAATGCTTTAAAGCTAGAAAGAGATAACCCTAAAATACTTTATAGATTAGGAACATTATATTATGAACTGAAAGATTACAAATTAGCGAAGCTATATTTAATGCAATCGGTTATGTATGGAAAAGGGGATTTAGATAGACAATATTTTTTGTCAGGTGTAATTGAAAAAGAAGAGAATAATTTAAAAGTAGCACTCAATTTTTTTAATGATTCGTTTAAAAACAACTTCAATAATTATAAGGCTTTATATGAACTTGCAACAACATCTGATAGCTATTTTAAAGATAAAAAAATAGCTTTAAAACATTACCAAAAATATCTTGAGCGTTTTGAAAGTAAAGATCTGGCAATGACAGTTTATGCTATAAACAGAGTAAAAGAAATTAAAAAACAATTTTTTATTGAAGGTGAAATTGTTGACTAGCAGAAAATGTTGTATTTTCACTTGTGGAAATTAAAACGTATGTTAAAACAATTATTCACTTTATTTTTTTGTTTGTTGTTCCTAGTTTCGTGTTCTTATTTTGAAAATAAATGGAATCGTGAAATGATACAGGAAGTTGATACTGTTGTAGATTTTAATACAGTAGATGCATTTCCATTATTTCCTAATTGTAAAGACATCCCTTCACGTGAAAAACAACAAATTTGTTTTCAACTAGAAATTTCTCAGCATATTTACGCTTCCTTGAAACAATTTAAATTTAATGCTAAAGAAGTTATTAATGATACTGTTTTGGTAAAATTAAAAGTGGATGCTTTAGGAAAAACTAGTTTATCAACTATTCAAATTTCTAATAAAACGAAAGAGTTACTACCCGAATTTGATAGTATTTTAAAAGTAAGTTTACAAAATTTACCACTATTACAACCTGCAATAAAAAGAGATATGCCTGTTACAACTGAGTTTACTTTACCTATTGTTTTGATGAATTAAGTTGTTAATGTCATCCCAACAAAAGCAGGAATGACATTGAACATATAAATTTTGAAGTGTAAGATTTAAAATAAATGTTAGATAGGACTTATTTATATTAAAGAAAGATTACTCATTTAACATTTTCCATAAAGTATCTTTTAACTCAACTAATCCTTGTTGTGCAACTGATGAAATGAAAAGTGTTTCAATTCCTTTAGGTAACTCTTTTTTGATTTCTTCTTTCAATTCATCATCTAATAAGTCAGATTTTGAAATGGCTAATAATCTACTTTTATCTAATAATTCAGGATTGTGTTGTTTCAATTCGTTTAGTAAAATTTCATATTCTTTTTGAATACTATTTGAATCTGCAGCAATTAAAAATAAAAGTATTGAATTTCTTTCAATATGACGTAAAAATCGTATACCTAAGCCTTTTCCTTCAGCTGCACCTTCAATAATACCTGGAATATCAGCCATTACAAAAGTTTGATAATCACGATATTGAACAATTCCTAAATTAGGTTTTAAAGTTGTAAAAGCATAGTCTGCAATTTTTGGTTTTGCAGCTGTCAACACTGAAAGAAGTGTTGATTTTCCAGCATTTGGAAACCCAACCAAACCAACGTCAGCTAATAATTTTAATTCTAATTGAAACCAAGATTCTTTACCTTCAATACCAGGTTGAGCATAACGTGGTGTTTGGTTTGTAGATGATCTAAAATTCCAGTTACCAAGTCCACCCATTCCACCGTCTAGTAAAATTTGTTCTGGATTCTCAGTTGTAATTTCAAAAAGCACTTCATTAGATTCAATATCTCTTACAATAGTACCTAAAGGAACATTTATATAAACATCAGAGCCGTCTTTTCCTGTACTACGTGATTTACCTCCATGGCCACCATGTTCAGCTCTAAAGTGTTTGTTAAACTTCAAGTGAAAAAGTGTCCACAAATTAGGGTCGGCTCGCATAATTATGTGCCCACCGCGTCCACCATCACCACCATCTGGACCTCCTTTGGTAATAAATTTTTCTCTGTGTAAATGTACAGATCCACCACCACCTTTTCCAGAGCTAGCATATACTTTTGTGTAATCAACAAAATTTCCTTCAGTCATCTTATATTTGTTTGTTCAATCGTTTAATTGTTGAGTTTTTTTAATGAAATTTCAGACTCAATAAATTAAAGATTCGTATGCTTATAATTTTTCAAAAACATCACTTATGCGCTTGGTAATTTCATTAATTTCTCCAACACCATTCACACCGAAATATTTATTTTGAATTTCGTAATAATCTTTTAAAATTGCTGTTTTTGTATAATATTCGTTAAAGCGATTTAGAATTTTGTTTTCATCTTGATCATCACTTCTTCCACTTGTTTTTCCGCGTTCTAACAATCGAGCAATTAGCGTTCTTGTTGGTACTTCTATTGTGATCATACCTCCAATGGTTTCTCCTCTTTCTTCTAAAAATGCATCAAGAGCTATAGCTTGAGCTTTGGTACGTGGGAACCCATCAAAAATAATTCCGTTTGAAGGAGGAAGTTTTTTTACGACTTGTTTTAACATTTTAATGGTAACATCATCTGGCACTAAATTCCCTTTGTCAATATAAGATTTAGCAAGCATTCCAAGTTTAGTCTCTCTTTTTATATGTGATCTAAAAACGTCTCCTGTAGAAATATGAACAAGTCCATAAGTTTCTTTAAGTATATCAGCTTGCGTTCCTTTTCCTACTCCTGGAGGGCCAAATAATAAAATATTTTTAACCTTTGGACTTTCTGTAAGTTGATATATATTTGCAAGATTTCGTCCTAAACCATCATAATCTAAACCGTATCCAACAATAAACTCATCAGGGATAGATAAACCAATATAATCTATAGGTAACTCTTTTTTAAACACATCTGGTTTAAAAAATAACGTTGCTATTTTAAGTTGTTTTAATTTTTTATCTCTAAAAATGTCATAAATTTCTTGAAGTGTATTCCCTGTATCAATTATATCTTCTAATATTACAACAGTTCTTCCCTCAAGATCTTCATTCATGCCAATAAGCTGTTTTATTTTACCAGTAGAATTTGTCCCTTGGTAAGATGCTAATTTCACAAAAGAAACCTCACAGTTATATTTATATTTACGAACAAAATCTGCAACAAACATAAAAGAGCCATTCAATATACCTATAAATATAGGCGTTTCGTTTTTACAATCTTTGGCAACTTGTTTTACAATTTTTGTAATTGCCTCGGAAATTTGATCTTTAGAAATGTACTTTTTAAAATGTTTGTCGTGTAGTTTTATAATGGCCATTTTTTTTGGTTTATTGCAAATTTAATAATCAAAATAGAATAACCGTTTTTATTTTGATTTTATTTGCTAATTTGAAATACAAAAACCGTTTTGACAATTCAAAACGGTTTTTGTAGTATTTAATTTATTGAAATTTATTTTTTCTTTTTCTCAAGTTTTTTGACAGTATCATATAATATTGGTGAAGCAATAAACCAAGATGAATAAGTACCAACTCCAATACCAACAATTAAAGCAAACATAAATCCTTTAATAGAATCACCACCAAATAAAAATATTGCAAATAACACCAACAATGTAGTTAACGAAGTGTTAATAGTTCTACCCATGGTACTATTTAAACCAGTATTTATAACTTTATAAAATGACCAGCTGCTATGGGTTTTAGTAAACTCACGAATTCTATCAAAAACAATCACAGTATCATTTATGGAATATCCTAATACAGTTAATATGGCGGCAATGAAAGATTGTCCAATCTCCATATCAAAAGGCAATATTTTGTAAAATAATGAGAATACACCAAATACAATTAAAACATCATGAAATAAAGCAACAATTGCACCTAAGCTATATTGCCATTTTTTAAATCGCAATAAAATATATAAGAAGATAACAATTAAAGAACCTAAAATAGCCCAACCTGCTGCTGTTTTGATATCATCAGCAATGGTAGGTTCAACTTTAATAGAACTCATAATACCAACTTTTTTGTCACCTTCAAAACCAGGTTTAAATTCTTCTAAAGTAAGACCCTCAGGGTTATATTGTTTTAAACCATTGAAAAGTAAGTTTTGAACTTCGTCATCAATATGATTACTCTCTTCTTCAATTTTATATTTTGTAGTTATTTTTAATTGGCTTTCCTCTCCGTATGTTTTTACTTCTGGAGCATCACCAAATACATCTTTTAATTTAAGAGATACATCTGTAGCGCTAATAGATTTATCAAATTTCACAACATAAGATCTACCACCAACAAAATCTACACCGTAGTTCAATTTATTTGTAAATAATGAAACAATACTAATTATTATAAATGTAGCAGAAATAACATAAGCGATTTTTCTTATTTTTAAGAAATCTACATTGATTTTAGTAAACCATTTTTTTGTAATATTTGTATTAAAGGTGAATATTTTTCCTTTATTAGCATACCAATCAATTAACAAGCGAGTTATAAAAATGGCTGTAAATAGTGAAGTTATGATACCTACAATAAAAGTATAAGCAAATCCTTTTACAGGTCCTGTTCCAAACACATATAAAATTACACCTGTTAATAATGAAGTAACATTCGCATCTAAAATAGCTGAGAAAGCTCCATCGTAACTAAAACCATATTTTATAGAGGCTTTTAAACCTTTACCTAAGTTTAATTCTTCTTTTATTCTTTCATAAATAATTACGTTTGCATCAACAGCTATACCAATGGTTAAAATGATACCAGCAATTCCTGGTAAAGTTAAAACCGCTCCAAAGGCTGTTAATATTCCAAAAATAAATAAAAGGTTTACTATTAAAGCGAAGTCGGCTATTATACCTGCTTTTCCGTAGTAAAAAATCATCCAGATAAAAACAATTAGCAGTGCAAGGAAAAAAGAAGACATACTACTGTCAATGGCTTGTTGTCCTAAAGACGGACCAACAACTTCAGATTGAATGATATGTGCTGCAGCTGGTAATTTACCTGCTTTTAATACGTTTGCTATATCTTGCGCTTCTTCAACTGTCATACTTCCACCAGAGATAGATGTTCTACCTGTAGTAATTGCTGTATTCACAGAAGGTGCAGTATACACATAATCATCTAAAACTACGGCTACAAATTTACCTACATTTTCAGTAGTCATTTTCCCCCATTGTCTAGAACCTACAGCATTCATAGTCATACTAACTTCAGGTTTTCCTGTTTGACCATATTCTTGACTTGCATCATCAATAACATCACCTTCAATAGGAGCAACATCTTCACGATTAGATTTTATACCATATAAATATATTAACTCAATGTTTTCACCTGTTGCAGTTACTGTTGAAGTAAAAGGTTTCGCATCCCATAAAAATTTAGCATATTTCATTTCGTTAGATAATACAGCTCTAACATCTTTTCTTGCTAAATATGAGTTTACAGTAGCGGTATCTGCTACTTTAGCAGTTCCTATAACAGAAGAAACTTGATTTTCAGCTTGAGGTACACTAGGTGTTAATACAGAAAATAAGTTATTAACTTTTTGAGTAGCAATTGAATCTGATACTTCTCCTAATAAGTCTTCTAATTCATCTTTTACAGTGGTAGTATCTACTTTTGTTTCAGTTTTCAGGAAATTTTCAACTACAGAATTTGCAGCAAAAAAGAAATTTGCCGTTTCTTGGTTTGAATATACTTCCCAAAATTGTAATTCAGCAGTGCTTTGTAATAATTTTTTAACACGATCAATATCTTTTGCTCCAGGTAGTTCTATTAAAATACGTCCTGAATTTCCAATACGTTGAATGTTTGGTTGTGTAACTCCAAACTTATCTATACGGCTACGTAATACTTCAAAAGCAGTGCTTATTGATCCTGATATTTCAGCTTCAATAATTGGTTCAACTTCTTTGTCGGTAAGTTTAAAGTTAATTTTTTCACGGAGGGATTTGTTTCCGAAAATACTTGGATCACTTAATTTAACGGTTCCAGCACTTGCTTTTTCAAATTCATCAAAAAACAATGTTAAAAAAGTTTTATCACTATTTTTTTGAGCCTCAGTTGCTTTTGTAAGAGCTTCATTAAATACTGGATTTTTAGATTCATTAGATAATCCAATTAAAATATCTTTTACAGAAACTTGTAAAATAGCATTAATACCTCCTTTAAGGTCTAATCCTAAGTTTAGTTCTTTGTCTCTAATATCATTGTAGCTAAATTGCGCAAAACCTAAATTTATAACTGGTTTGTTGGCAACAGAGTCTAAATACACTCTTTCTAGTTTTGCTATTTCTTTACCATCTTGAGATCTAGCTTCAGCATATTCTTTTGCGCTAGCTTCAACGCCATTGGTAAACCAAGTGAAAGATAATTGATAGATACTTACTAATCCGAATAGAATAGCGAATAACTTTATAAGCCCTTTGTTCTGCATCTTAATTTTTTTTATAGATATTCATTTGTAATAAACGTGCAAATATATAATTTCAATTAGGAACAGACAATACTTTTTTTGCTTTTTATACACCTAAATGATTACAGCTTAAATTATTTAAATTTAGGAGTATTGATTTCTTATATTTGTTCTTTAAAATTTAAGAATAAATGAAACACTTATCTGATATATCAATTGCTCAAGGAAAAGAACTTAAACACATTAAGGAAATAGCTGCTAAATTAGGAATACAAGAAGACGATTTAGAAATGTATGGTAAATACAAAGCTAAGTTACCATTAAGTTTAATAGATGAAGATAAAATTAAGCAAAACAATTTAGTTTTAGTTACTGCAATAACGCCAACACCTGCGGGAGAAGGTAAAACTACTGTTACTATTGGTTTAACGGAAGGCTTAAATAAAATTGGAAAACAAGCAATGGCAGTGTTAAGGGAGCCTTCTTTAGGTCCTGTTTTTGGTATGAAAGGTGGTGCGGCTGGTGGTGGATATTCTCAAGTTGTTCCTATGGAAGATATTAACTTGCATTTCACAGGTGATTTTAACGCTGTAGAAAAAGCAAATAATTTGTTAGCTGCTTTAATTGATAATAACTTGCAAAGTACTTGTTGTAATTTAAATTTAGACTCAAGAACTATTTTGTGGAAACGCGTTATAGATATGAATGACAGAGCATTACGTAAAATAACTATTGGGTTAGGTGGTACTGCAAATGGTATTCCTAGAGAGGATGGATTTGACATTACACCAGCTTCTGAGGTGATGGCTATTTTATGTATGGCTGAAAATTTTAAAGATTTAAAAGAACGTTTAGGAGCTATTTTTATTGGATTTACATTTGGTAGAAAACCAATTTTTGCGCGTGATTTAAAGGCTCAAAATGCGATGGCAATTTTATTAAAAGATGCTATAAAACCAAATTTGGTACAAACATTAGAAGAGAATCCAGCAATTCTTCATGGTGGCCCATTTGCTAATATAGCACAAGGAACAAATACGATTATTGCTACTAAAATGGGATTGTCATTATCTAATTATGTGATTACTGAAGCCGGTTTTGGGGCAGATTTAGGAGCTGAAAAATTTTTAAATATTAAATGTGTAGCAGCAGGGTTAAACCCTAAGGCTGTTGTATTAGTAGCTACAATTAAAGCATTGCGTCATCATGGTGGTGCTAAAAACGAAGAATTATTTACGCCAAATCTAGAATTTGTAAAAGCCGGTTTTTGTAATTTAGAAAAGCATATTGAAAATATTAGAAAATTTCATATAGAACCTGTTGTGGCAATTAATTCTTTTACAAATGATTCTAATGAAGAGGTTGGTTTTATTATTGAAGAATGTAAAAAATTAGGTGTACAAGCTGTTGTGTCTGAAGGTTGGGAAAAAGGAGGTGAAGGAACTAAAGATTTGGCAAAGGCGGTTGTAAATGTTGTTGAAGCTACAAAGACTCAATTTAAACCACTTTATGATTGGAAATCTCCAATTCAAGAAAAAATTGAGATCATTGCTAAAGAAATTTATGGAGCGGATAGGGTAGATTTTGATAAAAAAGCGAAACTAAACTTAAAAAGAATTGACAGACTTGGATTTAATGATTTTGCTATTTGTATGGCAAAAACCCAAAAATCATTTTCAGATAATGAATTTATTGTTGGAAGACCAAAAGGTTTTGTTGTCACGGTTCGTGAAATTGAAATTGCTGCTGGAGCACGGTTTATTATCCCAATATTAGGTCAAATGATGCGTATGCCAGGTTTACCAGGCGTTCCTGCTTCTGAAGGAATGACTATTGATGATAATGGTGTAATTTCAGGGCTGTCGTAATTATTTTCAGAAGTAAAATATAATTTAAAGATGTATAATCAAAGAGGTTTCCCATTTTTTGGAAACCTCTTTGATATTTATCAAGTTGCCAGAATAAGTTTTGATCAATTAAATTAAAAATGATTCAGGTGTTAATTAAAAGCCTAAATTTGATTCTATAAACTTAAAAATAAAATTTATGAAACCGTCTGCACCAAAAAAGAATTTATGGCTTATTGCATTGATTATTGGTATTTTAGGGATAATCGGTCATTTTGTTCAAATTGAATTTATATCACAATATAGTTTGTGGTTGCTTATAGGCGGATTTGGTTTATTGGCGATTGGAACCACTTTAAAAGGTATTTAGATATATGGATTAAGTCGAAGCTTAAGGTTAATTGAAAATTAACAATCGAAATTTATAAAAAATTCAATTTACCAAAAATTCTAAAATCCGAAAAGGCATCAACTAAAAAACTCCTCAAAATTAAATTTTGAGGAGTTTTTTTATCTAATAATAAAATTATATTACAATAATTCATTTACTGCTCTAACACCTGCAGCACTTTCTGTAAATTTCGCTTTTTCAGACGCAGATAATTCAATTTCAACAATTTTCTCAATACCATTTTTGCCAATAATACATGGTACTCCAATTGAAATATCACTTAATCCGTATTCACCTTCTAATAAAGCTGAACAAGGGAACATTTTTTTAGTGTCACAAGCAATTGCTTGCACCATTGATGAAACGGCTGCACCTGGAGCGTACCAAGCACTTGTTCCTAATAATTTTGTTAAAGTAGCTCCACCAACTTTAGTATCTTCAGCAACTTGAGCTAAACGTTCTTCTGATAAAAGTTCAGTTACAGGAACGCTATTTCTTGCGGCTAAACGAGTTAAAGGTAACATACCAGTATCGCTGTGACCTGCAATTACCATTCCATCAATATCAGATTGTGGACAACCTAAGGCTTCAGCTAAACGGAATTTAAAACGAGCACTATCTAAAGCTCCACCCATACCAATAATTCTATTTTTAGGTAAACCAGAAGATTTATGGGCTAAATAAGCCATGGTATCCATTGGGTTACTTACAACAATTACAATAACGTTTGGCGAATGTTCAACTAAACTTGCAACTACCGTTTTTACAATTCCTGCATTAATACCAATTAATTCTTCACGTGTCATTCCCGGTTTTCTTGGAATACCACTAGTAATTACAGCAACATCACTTCCCGCAGTTTTTGAATAATCGTTTGTTACACCTGTAATTTGAGTGTCAAAACCCATTAGTGATGCTGTTTGCATAAGGTCCATTGCCTTTCCTTCTGCAAATCCTTCTTTAATATCAATTAATACTACTTCTGATGCAAAATCTTTAATAGCTATGTACTCAGCGCAACTTGCACCTACAGCACCAGCTCCTACTACTGTTACTTTCATATTTTTTTTTATTTATATATTAATATTTTATGTGGCATAAAAGTACTAATTTTTATATTAATAGAAAGTAACAATCCTTTTAAAGTACGAAAACGTTTAGTAGTCTTTTAATGTTCTTTTTTTGTTTATCTATAGCTAAAAGCAATTGCTGCTGAAGTTCTATTCAATAGCTTAACGCAACAAATCTAAATTTATAGATTTGTAATATAATACTTTAAAATGAAGAGTAGACTTATCTATAAAGAAAGGATACAAATTAAGATACTATCTAAGAGTAAATACCTGATAATCAAATGTGTTAAATTAAAATGTTTTTGTGGTATTGGTATTTATTGTAATATCAAAACTTAGTTTTTTATGATTGAGGTTTTGGTAATTTAAATATATAAAGAAAAATTTAGCAAAAAAAAGACTGCTCTTTCAAGCAGTCTTTTTTTTGCTAAATATAAATTTTTTATTATTTACACATCAATTTTCGCATATTTAGCATTTTTCTCAATAAATGCTCTACGTGGAGGAACTTCATCACCCATTAACATAGAGAAAACTCTATCAGTTTCTGTTAAATTATCAATAAAAACTTGTCTAAGGGTTCTAAATTCAGGGTTCATTGTTGTATCCCAAAGTTGAACAGCATTCATCTCTCCAAGACCTTTGTATCGTTGAATTGATGCACCGCCACCCATATTTAATGCAATTAAATCGCGTTGGTCATCATTCCAAGCATATTCTTTTTTCTGACCTTTTTTCACCAAGTATAAAGGAGGTGTTGCAATAAAAATATGATTGTTTTCAATTAATTCTTTCATATACCTAAAAAAGAAGGTAAGAATTAATGTAGCAATGTGGCTACCATCAACATCGGCATCACACATAATAACAATTTTATTGTAACGAAGTTTTGATAAGTTTAATGCTCTTGGGTCTTCTTCAGTTCCAATAGTAACACCAAGTGCAGTATACATGTTTTTGATTTCCTCGTTTTCAAAAACTTTGTGTTGCATTGCTTTTTCAACATTTAAAATTTTACCTCTTAATGGTAAAATAGCTTGAAAAGCTCTATTTCTTCCTTGTTTTGCAGTACCACCTGCTGAATCTCCCTCAACTAAGAAAATTTCACATTTTTCAGGATCAGTTTCAGAACAGTCACTTAATTTCCCTGGCAAGCCACCCATGGACATAACGGTTTTACGTTGCACCATTTCACGGGCTTTACGAGCTGCATGACGTGCAGTTGCAGCTAAAATTACTTTCTGAACAATAATTCTAGCATCATTTGGATTTTCTTCCAAATAATCAGTTAGCATTTCTGAAACAGCTTGGCTAACTGCGGCAGTAACTTCACGGTTACCTAATTTTGTTTTTGTTTGCCCTTCAAATTGTGGTTCTGCAACTTTAACAGAAATAATGGCTGTTAAGCCTTCGCGAAAATCATCTCCAGCAATATCAAATTTCAGGTTTTTAAGCATTCCTGAATCATCAGCATATTTTTTTAAAGTAGCTGTTAACCCACGTCTAAAACCGGCCAGGTGTGTACCACCTTCATGTGTATTAATATTGTTTACATAAGAATGTAAGTTTTCAGTGTAAGAAGTATTGTAAACCATAGCAACTTCAACAGGAACACCGTTTTTTTCACCTTCCATTGAAATAATTTTGGCTGTTAGCTGCTCACGAGTAGCATCTAAATACCTTACAAACTCAGGTAAACCTTCATCACTATAAAATTTTTCTGTAACAAAGTTACCTTCTTCATCAGGAACTCTTTTATCAGTTAAAGTGATAGTAAGTGTTTTATTCAAAAATGAAAGTTCACGCAATCTAGTGGCTAAAGTTTCATAATTAAATTCAATGGTTTGTGTAAAGATCGATGCGTCAGGTGTAAATGTTACTAAAGTCCCTTTATCATCACTTTCACCAACTGTTTTTGCAGGGTATAATGCTTTTCCTAGTTCATATTCTTGTTCCCAAATCTTACCATCTAAATATACAGTTGCTTTTAAATGTGAAGAAAGCGCATTAACAACTGAAACCCCAACACCGTGTAAACCACCTGAAACTTTATAAGAATCTTTATCAAATTTACCACCAGCACCAATTTTAGTCATTACAACTTCTAATGCTGAAACGCCTTCTTTTTTGTGTATTCCAACAGGAATACCACGCCCGTTATCTTTTACTGATAAGGAACCGTCTTCATTAATGATTACTTCAATAGTATCACAATGGCCTGCCATTGCTTCATCAATAGAGTTATCTACTACTTCATAAACTAAATGATGTAAACCTCTTACGCCAACATCTCCAATATACATGGAAGGACGCTTACGCACATGTTCCATTCCTTCTAAAGCCTGAATACTATCGGCTGAATAATCGTTTTTTTTAATCTCGTCACTCATATTTATAATATCTTTTTTGTGTAAATTCTATAACAAACAAATATAATTATTGAGGCATTTATTTCAATGATTTTTAAGTAGGTTAGCATATCAAGTTATTAACAATTGTGAATTATTAGAAAAGCTCTTAAAACTGATTAAAATGAGTTTATTGTTGATTTGATGCTTTTGTAAAGATGTTTATATATACGAAATTTAGAAAGAGCCTTATTTGGCTTTATTTTAAAGCAAAAAAAAGCATTGATTAGGGTTTTAAAGGGGTTTTTTTGTGTAAAAAAGCAGATTGTAAAATGATACTTCAATAAATTCACTTCTTTTTTCTTAAAAATATTTTGTTGAGAAAAATCTTAATAAAGTGACTATCATATTTATAATAATATTATTTTTGCGGATGCAACACAAGGTACTTATTTTAGATTTCGGTTCGCAATACACTCAGTTAATTGCGCGTAGAGTTAGAGAACTCAATATTTTTTGTGAGATTTTTCCTTACAATAGTAAAAATTTTATCATTGAAAACTACAAAGCAATCATTCTTTCTGGAAGTCCATTTTCTGTGAGAGCTGAAGATGCACCACACCCTGATTTATCAGCTATAAAAGGGAAATTACCTTTATTAGGTGTTTGTTTTGGTGCTCAGTTTTTAGCACATAATTTTGGAGGTAAAGTAGCTTCTTCAAATACGCGTGAATATGGTAGAGCAAATCTTTCTTTTGTAAAAGGAAATGAATTATTTTTTGAAGGAGTTGATGAAGGAAGTCAGGTTTGGATGAGCCACAGCGATACCATTGTTGATTTACCAGAAAATTGTGAATTAATAGGAAGTACGCACGATGTAGCCAATGCTGCTTTTAAAATTAAGGATGAAGCTACCTACGGAATTCAGTTTCACCCTGAAGTTTATCATTCAAAAGATGGGTTGAAAATTTTAGAAAACTTTTTGGTAAAAATAAGTGGAGTAGCACAAACGTGGACTCCAGATTCTTTTGTTGAATCAACTGTTGAGCGATTACAAAAACAGATAGGTAATGATAAAGTTGTTTTAGGACTTTCAGGAGGTGTAGATTCAACAGTAGCAGCAGTTTTATTGAGCAAAGCTATTGGCGATAATTTGTATTGCATATTTGTAAATAATGGTTTGTTACGTAAAAATGAATTTGAAAATGTATTGATACAATACAAAGGAATGGGCTTAAATGTAAAGGGAGTTGATGCTTCGGCACGTTTTTTGAAAGAGCTTGAAGGAGAATCTGATCCTGAAGGAAAACGTAAAATTATTGGTCGGGTTTTTATTGAAGTTTTTGATGATGAAGCGCATTTAATTAAAGATGTAAGTTGGTTGGCACAAGGAACAATTTATCCTGATGTTATTGAATCTGTTTCTGTATCTGGTGGACCTTCAGCAACTATAAAATCGCATCACAATGTAGGGGGATTACCAGATTTTATGAAGCTTAAAATAGTAGAACCTTTAAAAATGCTATTTAAAGATGAGGTTCGCAGAGTAGGAGCTTCCTTAGGAATTGATGCAGAATTATTAGGAAGACATCCATTTCCTGGGCCTGGATTAGGAATAAGAATTTTAGGCGATATTACTGCTGAAAAAGTAAGAATTTTACAAGAAGTAGATGCTATTTTTATAAACGGATTAAAAGAAGCGGGTTTGTATGATAAGGTTTGGCAGGCAGGTGCAATGCTGTTGCCTGTAAATTCAGTTGGAGTTATGGGAGATGAAAGAACTTATGAGAAAGCTGTTGTTTTAAGAGCTGTAGAATCTACTGATGGGATGACTGCTGATTGGGTAAATTTACCATATGAGTTTTTACAAAAAACATCTAATCAAATAATAAATGGTGTAAAAGGCGTTAATAGAGTAGTGTACGACATAAGTTCAAAACCACCAGCAACAATAGAATGGGAATAAAATTCTAATTTAAAAACAAAATTTCATTTCATGAAAAAAATACAATTCTTACTACTATTTCTTTTTTTTAGTACCACAATACTATTTGCCCAACAAAAAAAATATATTTCATACACTGTTAAAGAAGGTGAAACATTAAAGAGTATTGCGAAAGAATACAATTTATCTAAAAGGGATTTAAAAAAGCTAAATCCAGGGGTTGATACAAAACCTGAACCAAGCACCATTATAATTGTACCTAATAAAAATTTTGGACAACCAGTTGTTGAAATAATTGAGGTTGATGACGATCTATATACAGTTCAGCCAAAAGAAACACTATATGGAATATCGAAGAAATTTGGAATTACCATTGATGAATTAAAAGCTGCAAATACAAAGTTAGAAAATGGTGTTAAAATTGGAATGAAATTAGTAATTCCAAGGCAAAATATTTCTACAGAGGTTAAAGATTCAATTAATTACGTGCTGCATACGGTTATTAAAGACGATACGGTATATAATTTAACAAAAAGATATGAAGTTACATCTGAAAAATTATTAAAGTTAAACCCAAAATTAAGTGAAGGTTTAAAATTAGGGATGCTATTAAAAATTAAGCCAATTGAAGTTCTTAGAGAGGAAGTAGAAGAAGAGATCAATGTTTTTAAAGAGGAGCTAAATTTTAATAAAGAGTTAAAAGTTGTTTTAATGCTTCCGTATCAGTTAAATAAATTAACCGATTCTATTAGGGATATAAGTTTTGGAAAAAGTAATTCACTTTTAAATATTGCAACAGATTTTCATTTAGGCGCTGAAATGGCAATTGATTCTTTAAGAAGGAAAGGTTTAAAAATTAGAGTGGAGTATTTTGATACTGAGAGATCAGAATATAAATTGCAACTTATTGTGAATAAAAATAATTTTAATGCAACGGATGTTGTTATTGGACCCTTGTACTTTGAAAGTGCACATTGGGTTTCAAAACGTATTAAAGCGCCAGTTATTGCACCTGTATTTTCAAATAAACAAGCTGAACTTTCTGCTGATAATTTGATTCAATCTTCACCAAACATGGATGTTTATGAAGAGAGATTGCTTGACTATATGGACGAAATTTATGAAGGAGAAAATATTATAGTTATAAATGATGAAAATCCTGAAAATCAAACTAAGCTTTGGAGAATTGTAAATAAATTAAAAACATTTGATTCAATTCAGAATATTGTTGTTGTAAAACCAGAGAAAGGTTTTATTAATATTGGAAAATTTAAGACAAAATTAAATTTAGCAGTAAAAAATTGGGTGTTAATTATTAGTGATGACAATATAACTACTGCTGCAGCAATTAACAACTTAAAAACCTATGTTGAAGATATTGATATTAGTCTATTTGCCTTAAATAAAGGAAGTGATTTTGATAATATAGACAATAGTTTTTTAGGTAAATTAAATTTTGTTTTCCCAACTTCAGAATTTATAGATATTAATGATTTTAAAGTTCAACAGTTTTATAAAAAGTATAAATCTAAAAACTTTGCATTACCTTCAAAATATGCAATAAGAGGATTTGATGTTACTTTTGATGCTTTAATTAGAGCTGCAAGTGCTGAAAACCTTGAAGAAGGGTTAAAATTAGGAAAATCAAATAGAATAGCATCTATGTTTGATTATAATAAAAAAATGGTTGGAAGTTTTGAAAATAGGGGCGTTTTTTTAATTCAATACACAAAAGATTTAAATACAATTGTTCTTGAATAAAAAACATAAAAAAAAGCAACTATATAGTTGCTTTTTTTTATGTTTGAATTTATCAATTACATTTTCTTCATTTGGTCTTTTAGCATTTTAATTTGTTCAGCTAATACTTTTTGAGTGTCAAGTTTTTTAGCTTCATTAATTAACATGGTAGCTTCGCGTTTACGTCTTTTAGACATTGCAATACCTGCTAATTGAAGTTTCGCCATTGCAATATCATGTTTCATACTTAAACCTAAGTTTAATGCTTTTTTAAAGTATTTTTCAGCCTGTGTAAGATTTGTTTGAGAAACCATAATTCCTTGTAAAAAATTATAGTAACCTTCTTGCTTTCTTACCAATGCACTACTCGGGTTTTTAATATAAGCTAACCATTTACTGGCTCCGGCAAAATTTTGTTTTCTTAATTGCCAAAATGCCAATAATATAAATTCATTTTTAAAGTAAAATAGCACAAAAATACCAGCAAGTAATAATAATGAAATACCATTCATGATATTCCCGTCAATAAATTGAAAGATTGCCCAAATTGAAATTCCTGCTGCTATTACTAATTTTATAAACTTATTAAACATTGATTTGTTATTTTTTATGGATTGCAAAGTTACATTTTTGCAACGATTTTAATTATTTTTTATAATGTTTTTTAAATTGAATGTATGCAAATATTGAAAGTACAGAAACAATAACTATTACGTAGTAAACAAAAGTAGGTGTAATTACTTTATCTCCACTGGCATAAGAATGCAATCCAGATAAGTAAAAGTTAACTCCAAAATAAGTAAATATAATAGATGCAAAAGCTCCTACAGAAAATAAATTAAAGGTAAACTTACTTCTTAAGCCTGGTACTAATCGTAAATGAAGCACAAAAGCATAAATCATAATACTAATTAAAGCCCAAGTTTCTTTTGGATCCCAACCCCAGTAACGTCCCCAACTTTCGTTTGCCCATTGACCTCCTAAAAAGTTACCAATGGTTAACATAACTAAACCAACTGTTAAAGACATTTCATTAATAATTGTTAATTCTTTAATCATTAACCCAATTTTAGATTTATTTTTTGAAGTAGTTAAAACCATTAATAACAATGAAATTAAACCTAAAATCATACCTAAAGCAAATGGCCCGTAACTAGCAACAATTATTGAAACGTGAATCATTAACCAATATGAGTTTAATACAGGTTGAAGGTTTGCAATTTCAGGGTCCATCCAATTCCAATGTGCAACCATTAAAATAAATGCAGTTAAAAATGCAGTTGCAGCAATGGTCATTGAAGATCTTCTTCCGAAGATGAGACCAAATAGCATAGTTGCCCATCCTACATAAATCATAGATTCATACGCATTACTCCAAGGTGCGTTTCCACTCACAATCCAACGTGCAATTAGACCTCCAGTATGCATTAAAAACAGCACAATAATGATGGCAATACTTCCTTTAATTAAGTAATTTATAACTTTGTTTGAATTGAAAATTTGAAAAATTACAAATAAGAACATTAAGGTTCCTATATACATATAATAGCTATATATTGTTCTAAAAACATCATATTTATTATAGGCAATTTCTAAATCTATTTTATGATTTGACGGATAAACGTCACTTCCATATTTTTTTTGAAAATTTATAATTCCTTCAAGTATTTCATTAGCGGTTGTATAATCTTTTGTAGTAGCTGAAGTTGATAATGTTTGTAGATATATAGGTAATATTTGTCTAACAAATACAGAATCTTGTCCCTTGAAATTAGCCTGATTAACATTACTATGATCTACCCAAGTATGGTTAGCGTCATTTGGTATAGGAAATATTTTAAGAATTGAACCTGTAATAGCTGAGTAAAATAAATTAACTCTTCTGTCAACATTTATAACATCTTTTTCAAACTTACTTTTAATATTACTTTTTTGCGCTGTTTGCTGAATTTCAGAAATTTTATAGTTTCCTTTATCATCAAAAAAGCTAGCTAAATTAGCATATTTATCTTCGTGTGGAATGCCAATGATATCTCTTAATTTAGTATTCCCTTTTTCAATATAAATAATAGGAATTTGAAACCAAATTCTTGGATTTTGTTGAATTGATAAAAATACTTGTGTAGCATTCATATCTTCATAAGAATCATGTTTACTAACTTTTCTTAGTAATTGTGATGCATATGTATGAACAGGTTTCATTCTTCCTCCTGCATCTTGAATTATTAACTTACTAAATTTTTCAGTATGTGAAATATCAATGTGATTTGCCGTTAAAGCTGAATCTATTTGAATTTTAGTCATCACATGATTGTGATTTTGGGAAAAAGCAACTGATCCAATAAGTAATAAAGCTATTGTGGTTAGTTTTGATTTATAAGTTCTCATTTTTTGTAAGCTTTTTCTAAGAAAATCAAATCGTGTGTTTTTCATAAATAAGATTAAAAACAAACCTGCATATAATAAAAAGTACCCAATGTAAGTAATAGTTGAGCCCCAATAATCATGATTTACAGATAAATGAGTTTCTTCATATTCATCTGTAATATTGTAACTTGATTGGAAAAACTTATAACCTTTGTAATTTAAAATATTATTCATAAATATTCTAAAGGGAAATGTTTCTTCTGGTGAAATTACGGTTACTTCACTTGCAAAGGACATTGCACTTTGTGAACCAGGATAGTTGTCTAATTGAAAATCATTCAATTTAATGCTAAATGGCAATTCCCTTTGTACTGCTCCGTAATTCATTCTAAAGTTTAAATTACCAACAGAAAATTGAGTAGGTGGCTGAATTGTAAATTTAGCACCTTTTAAATTAATATGTTTAGTTTCTTCACCAACAGTTACATCAAATTCTAATTGAGCCATTGCGTTTTGGTCTTTATTTCCAGCAACTGTTTTGTAATCTCCTTTAATTACATATTGTGGAACTACAAATTGTAAACCAGCAATATTATGAACTGCTAAGATTGAAAAATCTTGTAAAGAATCTTTTGCAATTGTACCATTAAATTGATCAGCCATTCTAAAGAATGAACCTTCTACAATCGACTGGATTTTTAAATTTCCATCAACAGTTTTAATATCAATAGTATTTTTATTAGATGAATCAAATCCAACACCAACTCCGTGTACATTTTCAGTAGTTCCTCTTTTTATATAATGATCATGTCTTCCACCACCACCTGATTCAACTAATTTTAGATATTCAGATCCATTTTCATTTGCTTGAAAAACATCTTGAGCATTAGGAATGTAATTTGTTAATTTCACAAGAACATCAGTTCCTTTAAAATCGGTTTTGTAGCTGTATTTATTGTTTCCAATTGCAGAAAGCAAAATTTTATGATTTGAAGGTGATTTTTGGTCAGTTCCATCATTTACAACAATAGAAATATAATTTGCTTCAGAATAAAAAGTATTACTTATCGCACCTTCTTTAATTGGCATAATACCCTCAAAACTAATGTAACGCGTAATACCAGCCCCAATTAATATTAATAAAAAGGCTAAATGAAAAATAAGTACTACTAGTTTTTCTTTTTTATATAGTTTATATTTAAAAATATTTCCGAAAAAATTCAGTACAAAAAACACCATGATTCCTTCAAACCACCAAGAACTATAAACCAATGCTTTAGCTGTTTCTGTTCCATAATCATTTTCTATAAAAGTTGCAACTCCCATTGATAATGCAAAAACTAAAAATAATACGGCCGTTAATCGAGTAGAGTAAATAAGTGATAGAAGTTTGTTCATTTCTAAAATTTTAGTGTAAAAAATTATTTTGCAAAGCTAATGATAAATGTCATAAAATGAGTTTTTAATCCCAATTTTAAGTGAATTTTGTTACGTTCAATGATTTTTGTCATTAAATTCAGACTGAAATGTTAAATGAATCTAAATTATTTTTTTGTAATTTTGTCTTTAGAATTTATAGCATGAAAACTCTAAGTTATTATAAAATACACTTTAACTCTTTTTTAAATGTGAAGCGCCCTGAATGCTTCATTAAGTAATTATTTCTACTTTCTAGTGATTTTCAATCACACTTATCAAAATTTATTATTAAAATTCAAAACATATTATTATGGAATTACCATATGCAGAACCGTATAAAATAAAAATGGTTGAATCAATTAAGCGTTCAACAAAAGAGCAACGATTAAAATGGATAAAAGAAGCAGATTATAATTTATTCAATTTATCATCAGACAAAGTATTTATAGATTTGCTAACAGACTCAGGTACTGGGGCAATGAGTGATAAACAATGGGGTGAAATGATGATTGGAGATGAAAGTTATGCAGGTTCTTCATCATTTTTAAAACTGAAAGAGACGGTAAAAAAAATAACAGGGTTTGAGTATTTTTTACCTACACATCAAGGGCGTGCAGCCGAAAATGTTTTGTTTTCGGCTTTAGTAAAAGAAGGTGATGTTGTACCAGGAAACTCTCATTTTGACACTACAAAAGGTCATATTGAATTTAGAAAAGCTACCGCTGTAGATTGTACTATTGATGAAGCTTTTGACACATCAATAATACACCCATTTAAAGGAAATGTAGATTTAAGTAAATTAGAAAAAGTATTTAAAAGTAACCCTAAAGAAAAAATACCGTTTGTAATTTTAACAATCACATGTAATAGTGCTGGTGGTCAGCCTGTTTCTGTTCAAAATGTAAAGGAAGTTTCTGAATTATGTAAACAATATGGGATTCCATTGTATTTTGATTCTGCACGTTTTGCTGAGAATGCTTATTTTATTAAGAAGCGTGAAGCTGGGTATGAGAATAAAACCATAAAGGAAATTGTAAAAGAAGTTTTTTCTTATGGTGACGGAATGACAATTAGCGCTAAAAAAGATGGCTTGGTAAATATGGGTGGTTTTATTGCGTTAAATAATAAAGAAGTTTTTAAACAAGCTACTGTTTTTAATATAATGTATGAAGGTTTTATTACCTATGGAGGAATGAATGGTCGTGATATGGGTGCTTTAGCAGTTGGTTTAGATGAGGCTACAGAATTTAATTATTTAGAAAGTAGAGTAGAGCAAATTGCACATTTAGGGACAAAATTAGTTGAATATGGAGTACCTGTTCTACAACCATTTGGTGGGCACGCCATATTTTTAGATGCAAATAAATTTGTTCCAAAAATTCCAAGAGAAGAGTACAGAGCTCAGGCTTTGGCAATAGAACTATATATTGTTGGAGGAATTAGAGGTGTTGAAATTGGAACAGTTTTAGCTGATAGAGATCCGTTCACACGTAAAAATAGATTTCCAGATTTAGAAATGGTTAGGCTTGCAGTTCCAAGAAGAACCTACACAAATAATCATATGGATTATGTTGCAGTATGTTTAAAAAACATTTTTGATACAAGAGAAGAGGCAAAATCTGGGTATGAAATTACTGATGAAGCACCAATTATGAGACATTTTACTGTTAAATTTAAAAAAATATAATATCCTTTACTCCTTTTTTGTTAGTTTTACCAACAGAATTGTAAAAACGACCTATAATGTTATCACGTGCTAGTAAATATGCCATTTTATCTACATTGTTCTTAGCTGAACATTCAAGTAAAGATAAAAAAATAAGTGTGAAAGTAATTGCTGAAAGTATTGACGTTCCAAGTCCATTTTTGGCTAAATTATTTCAACAACTAGTACGTGGTAAAATTATATCTTCAACAAAAGGTCCTAATGGTGGGTTTTTTTTAACTGAAAAAAACAGTAAAAAGAATGTGTTGGATATTATTGAAAACATTGATGGTTTAAATAAGTTTAATGATTGTTTTTTAGGTTTAAATGAATGCGATTCTAAAAACCCTTGCCCAGTTCATTTTATTGTTGAGCCTTTTAAAAATAGTTTATTAGGTAAATTTAGAGATAAAACTATTCAAGAATTTTCTCAGGAAATTTCTGAAATGGGTAGAGTGCTAACTCTTAAAGGACTTGATCTTTCTTAAATAAAATAATAGATTGACAAATATCATTTTTTTATTGGGTAGCTTTACTATATATTTGCATCATTAAAAGATAAAAAGATCTTTTAATGATGTAATAATCGTCTAACTAATTAAACTCGTTAAAAAACATGTTATCTAAAAAACAAGCAAGAGCTTTCTTTCTAGGTGGTACATTAGTAACTTTCCTAATTTTTATAGGGCTTACAGTGTACTCCTTATCTGCAGCTACAGATCAAACAAATCACGAAAATCTTACAGCAGATGTTGTAAGAGGAAAAGAAATTTGGGAATCTAACAATTGTATGGGTTGCCATACATTATTGGGAGAAGGAGGCTACTATGCCCCAGAATTAACAAAAGTAGTAGACCGTTTAAATCAAAGATATGATGGAAATGGTGAACAAGTTATTAAGAGTATTTTAATGTCTAAAGGTCCTTGGCAACCAAATGGAAGAAAAATGGTGGCTTATGGAATGACAGAAGCAGAGGCTACTGATGTAGTGGCTTTCTTTAACTGGATTGGACAAATTGACTTAAATGGATTTGGAGAAGTAGTTGGTGTAGATAGAAAAATATCTCCTTTGTCAAAAGATAAAATTAACAACTAAAAAAAAGTATTATGAAATATAAATCACAAAAAGTAGCATATTGGTTTTTTGCCCTTTCAATGCTATTATTAGTTTTACAAATGACCTATGGTTTTATAATGGGATTTGCCCGTATAGGATTTGATAATTTACATGAATTTATACCTTTTAATACTGCACGAGCAGTACACACAAACTTATTGGTAGTTTGGTTACTGTCTGGGTTTATGGGAGCAGCTTATTATATAATTCCTGAAGAAGCACAACGTGAATTGGTAAATGTAAAATTAGCTTATGTACAATTAATTAGTTTAGCAATTGTTGGAGTTGTAGCGGTTGTTGGATTTCACTTTAATATTTGGGAAGGAAGAAAATTTTTAGAAATTCCAAGACCCTTAGATTATTTAGTAGTAATTAACGTATTGCTATTTTTAGGATTAATTTTAACCACGTTGTTTAAATCTAAAAGAAGAACTACAACATCTTTAGTGCTTTCAATGGGGTTGTTATTTGCAGCATTATTGTACTTGCCAGGAATGTTACCATTTGATAGTCAGGTAACTGATTCTTTTTTCCGTTGGTGGGTTGTTCATTTATGGGTAGAAGGTGTTTGGGAATTAATTATGGGTGGTATTTTATCGTTCTTATTAATTAAACTTACAGGTGTCGATAGAGAAGTTATTGAAAAATGGTTATACGTAATTGTAGGTTTAACATTCTTGTCAGGAGTTTTAGGTATGGGTCACCATTACTATTATATTGGAGTCAATAAAATTTGGTTAGTTGTAGGTGGAATATTTTCAGCATTAGAGCCTTTAGCATTTTTAGCAATGGCATTATTTGCAGTAAATATGTATAGAAAAGGTGAGAAAAAACATCCTAATAAATTAGCATTATATTGGACTTTAGGTTCTGCAATTTTATCTTTTGTAGGTGCTGGATTACTTGGGTTTGCACATACATTACCTCAAACAAATCTATATACTCACGGTACTTTAGTTACTGCAATGCATGCACATTTAGCCTTTTGGGGTGCCTATGCAATGATTGTTTTAGCAATTATAAGTTATGCATTGCCTAATTTAACAGGAAGAAAATTGTATGAAAGTTCACGTGGTAGAGCTGCTTTTTGGTTATCTAACATTGGAATGATTGGTATGACAGTTGCTTTTGGTGTTGCAGGTGTTGCTCAAGTTTATTTAGAAAGAAAATTTAAAATGGACTTTATGGTAGTACAAAAAGAAATAAGTATTCATTTTGTAGTCTTAATATTATGTGCAACCATGTTTACAACAGGCATTGTACTTTATATCATTGATTTTTACAAGCACGGTAAACCAACTGATGAAGCATTAGAAATTAATAATTAGATACGTAGTTTTTAGATTGATTTCCAGAGTATAAGATTGTTTTTAATATTGATACAGTAGATTAGGCAATAGTATACTCTGGTTTTTTAGTTATTAAATTCATTAAATTATTTATGAAAAACCAATTACCATATTATCACCAAATAGGAAAAGAAGTTGAAGTGTTTCAACACGCTTACAAAAATAAAATTCCATTTTTATTAAAAGGCCCAACAGGAACTGGAAAATCTAGATTTATTGAGTTTATGGCTCATAAATTAGATAAAAAATTAATTACGATTAGTTGCCATGAAGAAACTTCTTCAACAGATTTAGTGGGACGTTATATTATTAAAGGAGCTGAGACTATTTGGTCAGATGGCCCATTAACAAAGGCTATTAAACAAGGTGCAATTATTTATTTGGATGAAATTGCAGAAGCCAGACCCGATGTAATTGTTGCCATACATTCTCTTACAGATCATAGGCGTGAGTTATTTATTGATAAGTTAGGAGAAACTGTAAAAGCTCATGAAGATTTTATGTTAGTAGCATCTTTTAATCCAGGTTATCAAAAAGGATTTAAGGAATTAAAACCTTCTACTCGTCAACGTTTTATTGCGACTTCATTTGCATATCCTGAAGCTAAAATTGAAGCAGATATTTTAGTAAATGAAACAGGAATTGAAGAAGGAATCGCTAAAAAATTAGTAAACATAGCAACAAAAATTAGAAACCTAACAGAACTTGGCCTTTCAGAAACTGTTTCAACAAGATTATTGGTAGACGCCGCAAAATTAATTCATAGTGGGTTACCAAAAAGATTATCTGTTGAAGTTGCAATTGTTGAACCTTTAACAGATGACTTAGAAGTTGTGGAAGCTTTAAAAGATTTATGTAACCTAATGATTTAAAAAAAAGTATTCAGTTAACAGTTCCAGTTGGAAGGCAATTCTGCTTTAAAAAAGACTGAAAAATGAGACTGAAAATTGAAAACTAAAAACCATGTTTGAACCAGATGAATATATATTTACTAAGCTAGCTTACTTCTTTAAAAATAGAAGTAAAAGAAAGCAAGAAGATAGTGCTCATGAGGTTTTATTGATGGGTTTAAAACCTCGTTTAACCATTTTAGCCCGTGCAATTACAGGACAGGCAATTGAAATTTATGATGCAGAAAGAGAAGGTGGTTTTAAAAATAATAATTTTTTTTTACCAACTAAGTTTCAAGAGTTTTCTTCAGTAGATGAAAATGTAGCTTTTTATTTATTTAGGGTTTTATATTTATCCGTTCAAAAAAACTTAAACTTAAATTGGAATGATAATCAAGAACATGAGTTAGAGGAATCTCAACAAAAAGCTAAAGAAACTTCAAACAAAATATTAGAATCGTTATTTGAACAGTTTCCAATTGCTGAAAAATATTACACAGATTTTAAAAACTTTTACGCTTCAAAAGTAAAAGAAGAAGCAATGGCAGATTTTTCATTTATCTATGGAAAATGGATGCGAAATAATCCTGAAGAAGATTCAGAAAAAATAGTAAATAATTTTTCAGATAAAGTTAAAAAAGCGGAAGAAGAAAAACCTAAAACTATTTTAAAATCAAAAGCTGTTGAAGAAATTATTTCTGTTCAGGTTGATTTAAAACAACAGGAAGATGCTGTTTTGCAACATCAATTTGAAAAAGTTGAAACTGCTGAAGAATTTAGTGGGAATTTTAAAGATTTTGATGGAGAAGATGAATTAGATGATCACTCAAACGCTTTGGATGATGTTAATATGAAATATACCGTGCGAGTTGATGATACTGCACATTCAGTTTATCAGGCTGATTTTATTGAAAATACTACGGTTTCTGAAAGTGCTGAAATTGACAGTAAAGGCTATCACATAAAATATGATGAATGGGATTATACAAAGCGCACATATAAAGAAGATTTTTGTAAAGTATACCCTAAAACATTATTAAAAAATGATGTTGGATATTATACTAAAACCTTAAATAAAAATAGAGCTACTTTAGAAGGTTTACGTAAAATGTTAACCACAGTTAGCAATAAATACCAACAGCAAAGAAGGCAAACACAAGGTGAAGAATTTGACATTGATGCAATAACAGATTTGTTTGTTGATGTACATTCTGGACATACTCCTTCAGAAAAAATATACATTTCCAAACGTAAAAAAGAAAAAGACTTATCTATTTTATTATTATTAGATATCAGTTTGTCAAGCGATGGTTATGCTGCTGGAAATAGAGTTATTGATGTTGAAAAAGAGGTTTCTATTTTATTTGGCGAAATTTTAAATGAATTTAATATTGATTTTTCTATAGATTGTTTTTATTCAAAAACCAGAAATCATTCTTCCTACACAACAATAAAAGATTTTGATGAAGATTGGAACAAAGCCAAATTTAAAGTTGGCGCTGTTGAACCAAGCGGTTACACTAGAATTGGAGCGGCTTTGAGACATTCTGGGGCTATTTTAGACAAGCGAAACACGAAAAATAAATGGGTAATTCTATTATCAGATGGAAAACCAAATGATTATGATAAATATGAAGGAAAATACGGAATAAATGATGTGAAACAGGCACTTCGAGAACTAAACGAACGTAATATTAATTCGTATGCTTTGGCTATTGAAGCACAAGCAAAATATTATTTACCACAAATGTTTGGTCAAAATCATTATCAAATATTAACAACACCAGTTGAATTATTAAAATCCATGGTTCAATTGTATGAAAAAATTAAACATCAATCATAAATCTATAATTATGAATATTACAAAAGAAAATACGGTAGCAGAAATTGTATCAAAAAAATTAGGGTCAGACCATGTATTCAGTAAATATAAAATTGATTTCTGTTGTGGAGGTGGAATGACTTTAGAAGCCGCTTGTAAAGAAAATGAAGTTGAATTTGAAACCTTAAAACAAGAAATAGAAGCCATAAACACAAAAATTGGCGGAGAGCATAGTTTAAATGATTTAGATATTAGCTCACTAATAGAACATGCAATAGAAGAATATCATAATTATTTTGCAGAAACTATTCCTCAAATTATGCCATTTGCCACTAAAGTTGCAGGAGTTCATGCTGCACATAATCCTGAAGTTGTTGAAATAAATGTTTTAACAAAAGGAATTGAAATTGTAGTAGCTGAAATGATTCAAGATTTGCAGTCTAATTTATATCCTGTTATTGAAGAAATTTTAAACATAGACAATATTTCAGCTGAAATTTCTTTAAATCAAATTGAAAAAGTAAAAAAAGTGCTTAAAAATTATGAAATATCTCAAAAACTAATTGGAGATACACTTAAAGAAATAACAGTATTATCATCACACTTTTTAGCTCCTGATAATGCTTGTAATTCTTTTAAATTTTTATACGAGAAATTACATGAGTTGGCGCACCAACTTCATAAATATATGCATTTTGAAAAAAATGTGTTTATTCCTAAAGTTTTAAAATTAATTGAATAATAAATAGCGTATTTAAATAAAAACATAAATAATGAATTCATTTTTAACTACTGTTGAGAAATTGCCTAATGGGCATCCAGTGCAAGTTTATTATAAAGAAAGTGCCTTAATACAAGATATATTATTAGAATTGTATGATGTAAATCCGGTTGAAGATTTTCAGAAGTATTTCAACATATTTAATCAGTTAACTACTATTGAAAAGCGATTTTCAAGAAAAGAAAATCAGTTATTTCCATATTTAGAAAAATACGGTTGGGAAGGTCCAAGTCAGGGAATGTGGTCATTTCATGATAATTTAAGGGATCAAATACGTTTATTAAATACGTATAATTCAGAAAAAAATACAGTAAAAATAGTTGACAATATTCCTTATTTAATTGAAGGGATTAAACGTTTGTTGGGGATTGAAGATATGCGTTTATTTCCAAATGCCATGGATTTATTGTCAGAAGATGATTGGAAAGAATTTTATCAAGGTGATGAAGAAATTGGGTGGATGTTATTAGAAAAACCAGTTCCATATCCAATTGTTGTAGAAGTTGCATATGTGCATCCTAGCGATGATTTTTCAAAAAGAGATTTATCTTTTTCATTAGAAAATACATTTCATTATGATGAAGGTTATATGACACCTGAACAAGTTAATTTATTACTTCGTTTTTTACCAGTTGATATTACGTATGTTGATGAGAATGATAAAGTAGTATTTTATAATAGAGGAGATAATCGGGTTTTTCCACGAAGTAAAGGAATTATTGGTCGTGAAGTACGTTTTTGTCATCCTCCAAAAAGTGTGGATATGGTGTTGCGTATTGTTGAAGAATTTAAAGCAGGCACAAAAGATGTTGCTGAGTTTTGGTTCAATTTTAAAGGTAGAATTATTCACATTCGGTATTTTGCAATTAGAAATGACAATAAAGAGTATAAAGGTGTAATTGAAATGTCACAGGACATTACAGATATTCAAAAACTAGAAGGTCAAAAACGTTTATTAGATTGGGATTAAAAATAAGAAAATGCAAACGCAACAAATAAACACAAAAAATATATTTTATCCGCCAGGAGGTATTTTACTTTGGATTATCATATTTTTAGAATTATTCACTTTTGGAATTGCATTAATTGCAATGGTTGTTTATAGTAAGGAAGAGTCAACTATTTTTCATGAATCTAGATTACTTTTAAATACCACTTTTGGGACAATTAACACTATTTTTTTAATAACAAGTGGGTTTTTTATGGCAATTTCTGTTCATTATTTGAAACAAAAAAACACAAAAAATTCATTACTTTTTCTAACACTTACTATGCTTGGTGGGGTTTTGTTTTTAGGGTTAAAAAGCTTTGAATATTTAGATAAAATTGAAGCAGGTTTAACAATAGGTTACAACACGTTTTTCACCTTTTATTGGATGCTTACTTTATTTCATGTAATACATGTATTAGTAGGCTTAGTAATTTTAGTTTCAGTTTATGTTGGGTTAAAAAAGGAAAAATCAACAACTACTATTGAAGACGTTGAAGCAAGTGCAGCTTTTTGGCATATGTGTGATTTAATTTGGTTGTTGTTATTTCCAATAATTTATTTACTTTTTTAATTATGAATAGTAGAATAATTTTTGTTTGGGTACTATTAGTATTGTTAACTATTACAGTTGGTGTAATTTCAAGTTTTTCTTTAAGTTATGCCGCTATTGCAATTTTAGGTTTATCAGCACTGAAATTTATTGGAGTATCATTTTACTTTATGGAACTTAAAAAAGCACATATATTTTGGAAAGCAGCCATATTAATTTACGTGTTTTTGTTTTCAATTATAACCTTAATTTATCTAAACTAAGTTTTTGAATTGTTTTATTTTAATACTGAAAACTCAATTTTTGAAGAAGTGAAAACCGTATGTGTTTGCGTTTTAAAATCCTCTTCAGTTGCTTTAAAAATATTATCAACAAACGTTTGTGGGTTTAAATCTATTAAAGGAAACCAAGTGCTTTGAACTTGTATTTGCAATTTATGTCCTTTTTTAAACGTATGATTTACGTCTTGTAATTTTATATTTACAGCTGTTTTTTTATTTGGAATAAAAGGTTCAGGATAGGTAAAACTATTTCTGAATTTTCCACGCATAACTTCACTTCTAACCATTAAATGGTAATTACTCATTTTTAAATGGTCTTGCATTTTTTTATTATTTTCTTCAGCATCTGCTGGATGAACATCAATTACTTTTACAATCCAATCAGCATCTGTACCTGTAGTTGCAACTTGAAGTTTAGCTAAAATATCGCCAACTAAGGTTAAATCTTCTTCTAAAATACCAGTTTCATAAACCAATACATCACTTCTTCTGGCTGCAAAACGCTGATCGTCTGTCATGTATTTTCTAGGGGTAAAAACAGATTTTATATCTTCAGAATATGGAACTGGTTTTTTAATATTACTTATAAATTGAATGCCAGTTTCTTTTTTTTCGGCAGAAGATAATTTTTGATTTTCGGATAAAAAGAGCGTTTCTTTTTCTGCATTTTTTGGAGGCCAAGCATCAAAACTTTCCCATTGTTTTTTACCAGTATCATAAACATATGCTTCAGGTAAACCAGAATTTTTATCACCACTGCCTTTCAAAAAATGGTTAAAAAATGTAGTTTCAATTTGTTCTTGATATTTTAACGAAATTGAATCTCCAAAATAATAATTTCCTACACTGTTTTCAGGTTTTGTACTCGCCCATTGTCCGTGACTCCAAGGACCAAAAACAAAAGTGTTATAATTTTCTTTATTGTATTTTTCAATTGTTTTATAGGTTTCTAATGCTCCATACAAATCTTCAGCATCAAATTCGCCACCAACAACCATAGTTGCCACATGCGATTTAATATTTTTTAAATGTTGAAGAATACCTTTTCGTTGCCAAACTTCATCGTAATTAGGGTGTTCTTTTAATTCTTCCCAAAAGAAATCTTCAGTTTTATCATCTATTTGTAAAGAAGGATTATCTAATTTTTCATTTTGAAAATAGGAATTCAAATTACTTAGAGGACCTGCATCTAAAAAGAATTGATATTGGTCTTGAGTTTTAATATCTGGCATTTTGTACCAAGATGTATCAGTAGGTTTGTCTTTTGGAGTTCCAAACAACGGTGTAATTTTAAAATAACTTAATAAATAAGCACCGTTATGGTGAAAATCATCAAAAAAGAAATCTGCAATACTGGCTTGCGGTGAAGCTGCTTTTAATGCAGGATGCGCATCAATTGTAGAGCAAGTTGCATAAAATCCAGGATATGAAATTCCCCAAGTACCTACATTTCCATTGTTATTTTCTACATTTTTTACCAACCAATCAATAGTATCATAAGTATCTGAGCTTTCATCAATATCTTTAGCTGTTTTTTTGTTAGGAATGTACGCTCGCATATTATCATAAGTTCCTTCACTCATCCATCGTCCACGTACATCTTGATAAACAATAATATTCCCCTCTTCCATTAAATGTTTATTTGGACCAATATCATTTCTGTAGGTATCAGCACCATAAGGTTGGCAACTGTAGGGTGTTCGTTGTAAAAGAATTGGATATTTTTTGCTGGTATCTTTAGGGGTATAAATTGTAGTAAATAATTGAACACTATCACGCATAGTGATGGTAGTTTCAGTTTTATTATAATTTTCCTGAGCGTAGTTTGTTTCTTGTTGTTGACTAGTGTTCTTGCAGCTTGCTATAAAAATAGAAAGTAACAATAATAATGTTTTTAATATGCAGTTTTTCATTGAAAGATTGATTGGTCTAAGCGTAAATCTACAAAAAATAATAATTAAAAATTGTTAAGACTTAAAATGTCATATTTAAGATGTTATAAAATAATAAACCCCAGCCAATAATTAATAATAAGCCACCAATTGGTGTAATTGGACCTAAAAATTTTAATTTTTTGTTTTTAGCCGATGAAATTACCAAGCCATAAATGCTGAAAGAAAACAAGATAATTCCCGCCATAAAACTATATACCATATATTTTTCTGAAGCAGTTTCTAAATTGAAATTAAAACCAATAATTAATAATACAATGGCATGATATAGTTGGTATTTAACACCAGTTTCAAAACTTTTTAATTGTTCTTCATTTAATATTTTTTTTAATGCGTGGGCCCCAAAAGCTCCAAAAAGAACAGATAAACCACCTAAGAAACTTGCGAATAATAATGTGAATTGTGTCATTGAATAAAAATTATTTTCGCTAAAGTAGCTAAAAATTATTGAATGCTTTATGAACAGATTATGCAATCTTTTTTGTTTACTTATTAAAAACGCTTGAACACTGTTTAAGTGAAAAAAGAAAGTGGATTTATACAGAAAGATGTATAAATCCACTTTGTAAAATGGTATTCATAAATGTAAAATTTAGAATTTTTATTTTCTAATAACTTTTACATTTTGTTCTTCTACTTTTTTATCAGATAATAAAGAGGGAGCTCCAAAAAGTAAGTCTTCACTGGTTCCAGTTTTAGGGAAAGCCATTACTTCACGAATAGAAGATTTTTTCTCTAAAATCATCATTAAACGGTCAACTCCCCAAGCGATACCTCCGTGTGGTGGTGCTCCATAATGGAATGCATTATACATTGTACCCACACTTTTTAGCATTTCTTCTTTGTTGTAACCCATATTTCTATAAGTAGCTTCTAATATTTCAGGTTTATGTGAACGTACAGATCCTCCACCAATTTCGTAACCATTTAAAATTAAATCGTATTGCTGTGCTATTATAGTTCCAATTTCATCATCTTTTCCACTCATGTGCTTTTCAATATCATAAATTGCAGGCATAGAAAATGGATTGTGAGTAAATGTCCATCTACCTTCATCTGTTCTTTCAAACATTGGAAAATCAACCACCCAAGCTGGACGTAATTCCTTTGGATTAATTAAGTGTAATATTTTACCCAATTCTTGACGAACGGCATCTAAAGCTTTGTTGGCCGTTGCATAATCTGCAGCTGAGAAAAATACAATATCACCAATTTCAGCATTGGTAGCTTTTATAATTCCTTCAGCAATTTCTTCACCTAAAAATTTAATAATTGGCGATTGTAACTCATTTTCATTCACAATAATGTATGCTAAACCTCCTAAACCATTTTGTTGTGCTATGGAAGTTAAGTTCTCTATTTGCCCTTTAGATAAGCGTTTGTCTCCTTGCTCTTTGGCTGATACTTTTATACATTTTACAATTCCGCCATCTTCAATTGGTTTGCTAAATACTTGAAAAGTTGTTTCTTTTACAATGGATGTAATATCTTGCAATTGTAATCCAAAACGTAAATCTGGTCGGTCGCAACCATATTTATCCATAGCGTCTTTGTAAGTAATTACTTCAAACGGACGCAAAATCCACTTGTTGCCATATATCTTTTTAACAACACCATTAAACATTTTGGTATTTAAATCTATAATTTGTTGCATACTTACATATGCCATTTCCATATCTAGTTGTGTAAATTCAGGCTGGCGATCTCCACGAGAATCCTCATCTCTAAAACAACGGGCAAATTGAAAATATTTTTCATAACCACTTACCATTAACATTTGTTTAAACTGTTGTGGTGCTTGTGGTAATGTATAGAAAAAACCTGCTTGTTTACGCGTTGGAACAATAAATTCTCTGGCGCCTTCATCGGTTCCCGCACTTAAAATGGGAGTTTCAATTTCTAAGAAATCCTCTTCATCTAAAATATCTCGTAAAAGTTTAATTACTTTATGGCGGTTAACTATAACTCTACGAACATCATCATTTCTATGATCTAAAAATTTATATTGAAAACGTACAGTTTCACTTGTTTTAGTCGCTCTTTTTATTTCAAAAGGTAAAGTTTTAGATAAGTTTAAAAGTTCTAATTCTGAAGTTTCCAACTCTATTTCACCAGTTCTTAATGATGAATTATAGTCATCAGCATTTCTTTGAACCACAATTCCTGTAGCTGAAATAACCGATTCAGGTTTTAATTTTACTAACTCATCTAAATTAGGAAATGACTCTCTACTTAAACGAACTTGAAATATTTCATTACTGGAATCGCGTAAATCAATAAAAATTAATTCACCGTGATCACGCACACTAGAAACCCATCCAGCCAAAGTAATTTTTTCTGAAATACTAGTTTTTGATAATTGAGAAATTACATGCGTTCTATAGTCTTGTTTTATAATTAGTGGAATTTCAGGAAGTACTTCTTCTTGTTCTTTAGTTGAAGATAACGAATTTTCAACTTTCGTCTTTTGATCTTCAGTTTTTGATTGTTGATTTTCCGCAGCACCAATTGAATTTAAAATACCTTCACGTACTATTTTTCCGGAAGCACCTTTTCCAATAATTGCAATTACTTTACCAACAAGAATACCTGCTTTACCTTGGTTTCCTGCTTTAATTTCTATTGCAATCGCTTCATTTTCGGAAATTATTTTATCAATTGCCTCTTTTATTTGAACTTCAGAAATGGTGTTTTCTTCAAAATATTTATTGTAATCAAAGGATCTGTCTTTTAAATAAGCTGTAATCGCATTTTGAACCAACACAACGGTTATTTTTTCAGCTTTGAATAATTGAAAAATTTCAATTAAATGATTGATATTCTGAATTTTAGAATATTCGTCAGCACTTAAATTATTCACTAAAGTTTTAGCAACAAAAGAAGGGTCTTGAAGTACTTTATTTATGGCTACAAAAGTTTCTGAACGTGCAGAGTCTGCAGTAAAAAATTTAGCATCTTGTGGTAAAACACCACCTTCAATTAAAATACTTTCTACAGCATATGGCAATACGCTTGAGTCAACTTTTATAGTTTCAATTTCATTTTTAATAGTTACAAAAGGTAAATCTGGTTCAGAAATAAAACGATAATCTGCTTCAAATTCTTTTTTACGCATTGTTTTGGTTTGCTTTAAATCAGCATCCCACAATACGGTAGTTTGGTCAGGTCTAAACTCTTTATGTTCTGTATAATAATTAAATTGTTTTTCAATTTCTTCTTTTAAAGCATCCACCATAAACTTAAACGAATTCAAGTTTTTTATTTCGGTACGTGGATTTAAATCATAGCTTCTTTTTTTACGTAAAGAAACTGAAACATCTGATTTAAATTCTCCTTTTTCAAGGTTTGCTTCAGAAATACCTAAATTTTGAACAATACGTTGAATGTATTGTGCATACGTTGAAGCATCTTCAATATGGCGTATACAAGGTTCGGTTACAATTTCAATTAAAGGCACTCCTGCTTTGTTAAAATCTACCAAAGAAATCTTCTTCTCGTGAACCAATTTTGCAGCATCTTCTTCAATATGAACCTGTGTTAAATTAACAGTAAATTGAGATCCATCATTTCGGTAACAAGAAACTTGTCCGTCTGGAATGATAGGATTATGAAATTGTGTTATTTGAATATTTTTCGGATTGTCTGGATATTCATAATGTTTTCTATCCCAAGAGATTACTTCGTTAGAAAATGTAGAATTTACAGCTTTACCAAAATATATAGCCTTTGTAATTGCTTCTTTATTTAAGGAAGGTAAAACTCCCATTTGACCAGTACAAACTGAACAAATATGTTGGTTTGGTGTTTCCGTTTCTTGATTTGGACAAGAACAAAACAACTTGGTTTTGGTGTTTAATCGAACATGAGTTTCAAGTCCAATAACCAATTCTAAATCGTGCGCTTTTATAGCGGCCATTAATTGCTCCAATTCCATTATATTGTATCTTTTAAAAAGTTAGCAAACTTCAAGAGTGTTTGTTCTTGATTTTTGGCTGCAGTAATTTGTAAACCCGTTTCAGTTCCTTGTGGCACAGTTAACGTAGGTAATTGTCCTAAACTAAATCCAACGGTATAAGCATCAGATAAATACATTGCCAAAGGGTCTTTTAAACTATCTCCTATTTTAGGAGGCTTATTTGGTGTTACAGGTGATACTATGATATCAACTTCTTTAAAATCTTTTTCAAAATTTGCTGAAATTTGATCTCGTAATGCCAAACCTTTTAAATAAATTTCATCAGAAAAACCTTGTGACAACACTTGGTTTCCACCAACAATTCTTCGTTTAGTTTCTTCTGAAAAATTTTCAGAACGTGTAATTGAATAGGTGTCTTTTAAATTTTCACCTTCAATTCTATTTCCATAATTTGTACCATCTAATCTAGATAAGTTTGAAGCCGTTTCTGCCATTGCCAACGTGTAATATGTTGAAACTAATGTTTCAGAATCAAAGAAATCTAATTCTTTTACGGCAATACCTTGTGCCTTAATTTTTTGAATTATTGCTAAAAAATCAGCTTTAATTTTTGGGTCAATTGCTTCATTTTCAATAAAATTTTTAAAATAACCAACAGTATTTACTTTGTTGGAATTTAATATATCATTTTCACTTATTTCAGAAGATTGAATGGTAGTTTGATCTTTTATATCTTTTCCACTCATAACATTCAACAAAATTCGAATATCTTCAATAGATTTTGCTAAAGGACCAACACAATCTGTTGAAGATGCATAAGCCATTAACCCGAAACGAGAAATACGACCGTAGGTAGGTTTTAAACCATAAATATTATTGTATCCTGCAGGTTGTCTGATGGAGCCTCCAGTATCTCCACCAATAGAAAATACGGTATACTCTTTTGCAACATTAACCGCTGAACCACCACTTGAGCCACCAGCAACTAAATTTGGATTTATAGCATTTTTAACAGCTCCAAATATGGTGTTTTCACTAGATGAACCGTGTCCAAAACTATCGCAATTTTCTTTTACTAAAGGAATTGCCCCTGCATCTAATAATTTTTGAATGGCAGTTGCTGTGTAAGCTGATTTGTATTTTTTTAATAAATTAGAACTTGCAGATGCATAAGTTCCTTGCAACATATAAACGTCTTTAATTCCAAAAGGAATGCCCTCTAATAAACCTATTGCTTCT
>NZ_JBFFOE010000008.1:0-58788 GCF_041562875.1 Lutibacter sp.
AAATATCTTCCAGTTGCTTTTTCAATAAATGCTTCGCTATTTGAATCATTTCCGCAACTGATAAAGATTGCGAATACAACAAATTTTAAAATTGTTTTTAGTTTCATAAGTTTATATTTATTGTTCGTTTAAGATTTATATGATTTTCTTTTTAATCACTTCTTTTGAAGTGCACATTTTTACAAGCTAGTTACATGATTTATAAGCAATGATTTGTAAAAATATAAAAATAGTCTAAACCTTTTAATATTTTATGCATAAAATTCTTTAACCAATTTGCCCACTTTAGGTGGTTTGTAGTTATTCTTTGTTAAATTTTAATAGTGTATTTAGAACACTTTCTTTGATAAACTGAGAATGATATCATTATCATTAATCTAATAGTAGATGATTAAGTTTCTTTATGTATTTCTGTTTTTACCCTATCAACTATAATAATTGGGAGGTAGAAAATTAAATTGAAAAATTTGAAGATTAGGAATGTAAAATTACATTATGGCTGATGAAATATTACTTGTATAGTTATTAAATATACTATTAGCAAAATCTATTTTAAGAAATAGGATAAAAGTAATTTTACTTATATAAATTATTGGAAGTATAATATTTTATGTTAAATGGAATATTGATTTAAATCAATAATATATATTTTTTTCGTTAGTGGTGTAATTTATCATTAATGTATTAATTGTTGAAATGCACTGTGATGGGTGTTATTTTAAAAAAAGCATTGATTTTTAAAATCAATGCTTTTTTAATAAATTATATTTAAAACTATTCTATTTTACATTCATCAGCTCAACATCAAAAATAAGCGTTGCATCTGGAGGAATAACACCGCCAGCACCTTGACTTCCATATGCTAAATTTGAAGGTATTACAAAACGAGCTTTATCTCCAACTTTTAATAATTGAACTCCTTCATCCCAACCAGAAATAACTTGTCCAACTCCTAATTTAAAATCAATTGGTTGTTTGCGGGGATAAGATGAATCAAAAACAGTTCCATCTAATAATTGTCCTTTATAATGTACAGAAACCGTTTTACCTTTTTCAGCTTTATTTCCATTACCTTCCTGTAGAATTTGATAACGTAACCCGCTTGGAGTCTCGTTATAACCAGCTGCAATTTCATCCATTGCTTTTTTGGTAGCTTCTTTAGCTTCTTCTTCTCTTTTAGCTCTTGAACCTTCAAAAACTCTAAATGCTTCAACTGCATTAAATTTTTCAGCTTGTTCTCCAACTCTAATTATTTCAACTGACTCTAATATATCATTTTGAGCAATTGCATCAACAATATCTTGGCCTTCAATAACCTTTCCAAACACAGTATGTTTATTATCCAACCAAGGAGTAGCTACATGTGTAATAAAAAACTGACTTCCGTTTGAAGCTGGGCCTGAGTTTGCCATTGATAAAACTCCAGGAGTATTGTGTTTTAAATCAGGGTGAAATTCATCATCAAAACTATATCCAGGTGATCCGGTTCCAGTTCCTAAAGGGCAACCTCCTTGAATCATAAAATCAGCAATAACTCTGTGAAATTTTAAGCCATTATAGTAAGGAGTTCCTTGAGGTTTAGAATTGTTTTCTAAATTTCCTTCAGCTAAAGCAACAAAGTTTCCAACTGTTCCAGGTGTTTTTTTAAACTCTAAATTTACAAGTATTGCACCTTTTGAGGTGTTAAATTTTGCGTATAATCCGTTATCCATTTTCTTATTTTTTTAAACGTTGCAAATATACATACTTTCGTTTGAAATAAAAGTATAATGGCTATTTATTCAAATATTTCAAATAAGTTAGGATTTTATTTTTAAAAAGAAAAATCCGCTGTAAAGCGGATTTAAAAGTGTTTTTATATTTATATAATTTTAGACTTCTTCTAAAGTATTTGCGGCAGTTGATTGTTCTATTTTATTAGCATCGCTAGTTAAACCACACCCTTTTTTTGAAGAGCCACAAGATGCAAACACTATTAAAGCTAAGGCTAATAATAGAATATTTAAAGTAAATTTTTTCATAATTGTATGGGGTTTATTAAATTAGAACGTACCAAATATATAAATTATTTTACAATGCTAGTTTATCTAAAGTATAAATTATTAATTCTTCTACTGGTTTATATGGGTTTGGACTAAAAGTTCCATTTGCTCTGTTAGCAATAATGGCATTCATAGAACAAGCATTATGCCCTAGAAGTTTTGCTAACCCATAAATAGCAGAAGTTTCCATTTCAAGGTTTGTAATTTTTGTGCCATTAAATTCAAAATTATCTATTTTATTATTTAATGAAGGGTCTTGTATTGGTAAACGTAGCACTCTACCTTGTGGACCGTAAAAACCAACAGCAGTTGCAGTACATCCTAAAAATACTTTATCACTAATAAGTTTATCTTCAAGTTCTTTGCTGTTTTCTACAATATATGGACGAGCTTTTCTTGGGCTCCAGTTGGTATGTTTTATAAAAGCATCTTCAAATTCAGCATTTAAAATATGTTCACAATCATATGAATGAAGCACACCATCAAGCCCTAATCCATATTTTGCTAACACAAAACTATCAACAGGAATATCACTTTGTAAAGAACCAGAAGTACCAATTCTAACAATATTTAATTGCGTAAATTCCTTTTTTGGAGTGCTTGTTTCTAAATCAATATTTACTAAAGCATCTAATTCGTTAACTACAATATCTATATTATCAGGTCCAATTCCAGTTGAAATTACGGTAATTCGTTTTCCTTTATAAGTTCCTGTAATAGTTCTAAATTCTCTTTTCTGAATATCAAATTCAATGGAATCAAAGTGTTTTGTTACAATAGGAACTCTATTTTGATCACCCACAAAAATGATATTTGTAGCTAAATGTTCAGGTTTTAAATTTAAGTGGTAAATACTACCATCTGGATTCAGAATTAATTCTGATGCTGCTATTTTTGTCATATTTTTATCCGCCTACGCGTTTTACGTTATATCCTTCTTTTTTAAGGATTTCCATTAATTTATCTCTATAATTTCCTTGAATTATGATTTCATTATCTTTTACGCTTCCACCAACACCACATTTGGTTTTTAGTATTTTTGCAAGTGATTTTAAATCATCTTCACTACCTATAAAACCAGAAATTACGGTTACAGTTTTACCACCTCTTCCTTTGTTTGAAAACAAGGCTTCTAAAAACTGTTGTTTAGGTGCTAAAGTTTCTTGATTTTCTTGTTTATTAAACTCAAAACTGTCGTTTGTAGAAAAAACAAAACCTCCTAAGTCATCTAAACTATTTATTTTTTTTTTGCCCATTTTTATTGAAAAAGATAGCTATAAATTTACAAAAATATTTCTTATTGTTTTAACTTTTTCCAAATAAATAGTAAGGCTGCTAAAATTTCGAAAACAAGTCCAATTGCCATTATTAAATTAGATTGTGACCAATTAAATAATTTGGAAATTGCTCCAACTAAAATAAGAAAAACACCAAATGTAAATAATGAAATTACTTTTTTTGTAATCATTTTATAAGTCCTAAATCTCTTAAACGTTCATTTAAAAATTCACCAGCTGTAATATTATCATATACTTTTGGACGTACTTCATTGATACATTCAGGTAAACAATTAAGTGACATTTCGCTTATTGGATGTGTAAAAAAAGGTATAGAATAGCGTGATTTATCCCAATCTTCTCTTGGTGGATTTACAACACGGTGTATAGTTGAGCGTAATTTATTATTTGTTAAGCGTTCTAACATATCACCAACATTAATAACTAATTGTTCAGGAAGCGCTGTAACCGGTATCCATTCTCCTTTTTTATTTTGAACTTCTAAACCTGAAGCTGATGCTCCCATTAAAAGTGTTATTAAATTAATATCACCATGAGCAGCAGCTCTTACAGCTCCTTTTGGTTCGCCTTGGATAGGAGGATAGTGGATTGGACGTAAAATACTGTTTCCGTTAATTACATAGTTGTCAAAATAAAATTCATCTAAGCCAATGTATAAAGCCAATGCTCGTAGTACATAGATTGCTGTTTTTTCAAGCATTTTATAAGTTTCCATTCCAACTTTATTAAAATTAGGAACTTCATTAACTATGACATTATCTGGGTATTCAGATTTTAATTGAGCATTGTTAACTACTTCTTGCCCAAAATGCCAAAACTCTTTTAAATCACCTTGAGTTCTTCCTTTTGCACTTTCTTTTCCAAAAGAAGTGTAACCTCTTTGACCTCCAATACCTTTTATTTCATAGGATTCTTTTACTTCATTTGGCAAATTGAAAAAGTTTTTTACTTCTTCATATAATTTGTTAGAAAGTTCATCGGTTAAAAAGTGTCCTTTTAATGCAACAAAGCCAATTTCTTCGAAAGCTTCACCGATTTCTTTTATAAATTTTTGTTTTTTCTTAAGATCTTCAGATAAAAAATCAGATAAATCTACACTTGGAATATTTTTCATAAATACTAAAATTAGTGAAATTTAAAAGTACAAAAAATTTATTTATTCTTTTTAATAATAGGGATAAGGTAGCTTAGAGTGTAATTGAAACCAACGCCTTTATTATTTAAAAATACACGGTTAAAACCAGGAATTTGAAGATTCTTAAAATTATCAGGGTCTGATGTGCTTATTAAGTTGTTGAAACTAATACTGGCACCTATAAATAAATTATTAAATGTTTCAACTTTCATTCCAAAAACAAATTCAACCCAATGAGCTGTTAAATCCTTAAATTCAGTATTTGGCTCTATGGTTTCTGGAATAAAGTAAGTTCCATATACATTTGGAGTGTAACTATTTAAAGTTTGATTGAAAAAACTGAGGCCATATCTTAAACCAACATAGATCTCATTATTCATTCCAATCCAATTTTCATAGGCATTATAATTAAAACCAGCTTTTATATAAGAACCTTTGGTAGTGAAATTTAAATAATCTTCATTGGTTGTTTTCTCTAAAAAACCAAGCTCAACAGCTGCATAATAATTTCTTAAAACTCTAATATCACTAACTAATTCTAGACCTTTAGTTTCAGTTTGAAAAAATGAATTTATGGGTTTGCTTAAATCTACACCAATTCTAAGACCGTATTTTTCTTTGTTCTTTATAGTATCTTGTTCTTTTATTTGAGAATTTACAGTTACCGTAAATAAAATACTAATGAAAAATAGAAATATGTGCTGCTGTATCATTTTCAATTATTGCGTTATTAATATTAATATTTTTTATCCAATTTGTTGAGTTGCTTTCAATTTGTAAGTTTTCAAAAATTGTCTTATAACCACAAGATCTAGAAACAAAAATATCTTTTCTATCATAAATAAACTTTAAAGTATCTTTTATAGAATTGTTTTCAATAATATAAGTTGTACTATCTTCATTCAAATTTAAAGGAATGGCAATAGAATCAGTAGATACGCTTTTATATTGTTCAATTCCATTTTTGTTAATAGACCATACAGAATCTAAAAGTACATCTTTAACATCCGTTTGAATGTCGTTATTATAAAAACGAATCACTAAATTTGGAGTGGTTGCTTCAATACATATATCATCTTTTTCACAGCTTAAAATTGCTAGAAATGATACAATAATTATAGTAATATACTTCTTCATTATTAATTTATTTTAGTTCTAAAAGCACTACATTTTCAACATGAAAAGTTTGTGGAAACATATCAACGGCTTGTGTTTTTAAAATTTTATAATGCTCTTTCATTAGTGATAAATCACGTGCCTGAGTTGCAGAATTACAGCTAACATAAACAATACGTTGTGGTAAAATTTCTAATATTTTGGCTACAACATTTTTATGCATACCATCTCTTGGCGGATCTGTAATAATAACATCAGGTTTTCCATGGGTTTTTATAAAATGGTTATTAAAAACATCTTTCATATCCCCAGCATAAAATTCAACGTTTTTAATGTTGTTTAATTGTGCATTCAATTTAGCATCTTCAATAGCTTCAGGTACAGATTCTACACCAATCACTTTTTTAGCGCTTTTTGCTACAAATTGTGCAATAGTTCCAGTTCCTGTATAAAAATCGTATACAATTTCATTGCCTGTTAAATTTGCAAAATCACGTGTGATTTTATATAATTCATAGGCTTGTGCCGAATTTGTTTGATAAAATGATTTTGGTCCAATTTTAAATTTTAAACCTTCCATTTCTTCAAAAATATGATCTCTTCCTTTGAATAAAATTATATTTTGATCGTATAAAGTATCATTTCCTTTACCGTTTATTACATACTGAAGTGATGTAATTTGTGGAAATTCTTCAGAAAGTGCATTTAGCAAGCCTTCACGTTTTTCTTTTTCTTCTTTAAAAAATTGAATAACAACCATAATTTCACCTGTAGATGAAATACGAAGCATAATAGTACGTAATAAACCATCTTGATCTCTTGGATTATAAAAGTCTAATCCGTTTTCTATCCCGTAATTTTTAATAAAATTTCTAATATGGTTTGAAGGTTCTTCTTGTAAGTGACATTTTTTGATATCTAATATTTTATCCCACATTCCTGAAATATGAAAACCACATGCGTTTCTGTTATCAATTTCTTCATCAGAATTTATTTCTTCCAAGGTTAACCAGCGACTGTTTGAAAAAGAAAATTCCATTTTATTTCTATAAAAATAAGTATTTTCACATCCTAAAATAGGTGTAATTTCAGGTAAATCTAAATGTCCTATTCTAATAAGATTGTTTGTTACTTCCTTTTCTTTATAAGCTAATTGATGCTCATATGCCATAAATTGCCATTTACAGCCACCACAATGTTCAAAATGTTCACAAGCTGGTTCAACTCTTTTATCTGAATATTTATGAAATTTAATTGCTGTGCCTTCAAAATAAGCCTTACTTTTTTTACCAGTTCTTATATCAACAATATCACCTGGAACGGTGTTTGTTAAAAAAATAACACGTCCGTCAGGAGCTTTTGCAACAGTTTTGCCACGCGCGCCAGCATCAATAATTTCTATATTTTCAAAAATTGTTGGTTTGTTTCTTCTACCCATTTTGCAAATGTACTATATTACACATAAAAAAAGCATCTCTATAGTAGAGATGCTTTAAATATTATTTTTTTATGAATTATTTTACACTTCTCATGTAAGCAGAAATTGCAGCTAATTCATCTCCAGTCATGTCTTTAACAAAACCATCTAAGTTCGCTTTCATTATTGCAACCTGTCCAGGATCAGTGTCAACTATTGCAACAGATTCTCCTTTTAAGAATTTTACAATATTTCCATTTTGTTCATTATAAATCTTATTGATATCTTTTATTGATGGTCCAATAACTTTCATATCAGGATTATGGCATGTAGCACATGTTTTTTCAGTAAATAATTTTTTACCAAGTTCAAGATTATCAGCAACAACTTCCGTAGCGGTTTCTTTTACTTCTTCTTTTACAGTTTCAATTTCTTTTACTTCTTCTTTTTTCTTTTCACCACAGCTTACAAAAAATAATGCAGCTAAAGCTAATACAAATATTGATTTTTTCATGTTTATAATTTTAATTAAATATAATTACAAATTTATTCAATTAATTTCAATGTTAATGTGATTTTTATAACAAAGTTAAAAGAAATAAATGCGTTTTTTATTTTGAAAAGAAGTTTTAGTCTTAAAATATAAATTAAGCAAGTGAATTGTGTTTAAAATATTTTGTAATTTGCGAGCTAAATTAGGATGATTTCTCTCCAATAAGAAGGAATTTAATAATTTCAATTTTTAAAATTTTACAAAGATGGTTTCAGAGAAAATCTCATCAGAAGAAGCAATTAATTTAGAAGATAAATATGGTGCACATAATTATCACCCATTACCAGTAGTATTAAATAGAGGAGAAGGTGTTTATGTTTGGGATGTTGAAGGGAAACGGTATTATGACTTTTTATCTGCGTATTCAGCTGTTAATCAAGGGCATTGTCATCCAAGAATTATTAAAGCTTTAACAGATCAAGCTGCTGTTTTAACATTAACATCAAGAGCTTTTTATAATGATGTACTTGGAAAATATGAAGAATATGTGACTAAGTATTTTGGCTTTGATAAAGTGTTACCAATGAATACTGGTGCAGAAGCAGTTGAAACAGCAATTAAGCTATGTAGAAAATATGCTTATGAGAAAAAAGGAATTGCTGAAAATAAAGCAGAAATAATTGTTTGTGAAAACAATTTTCATGGAAGAACAACTACTATTATTTCATTCTCTAATGATGAAGATGCACGTAAAAACTTTGGACCTTTTACAGCAGGTTTTATTAAAATAGAATATAATAATTTAGAAGCGTTGGAAAATGCTTTAAAATCAAGTAATTCTATTGCTGGTTTCTTAGTTGAACCTATTCAAGGTGAAGCAGGCGTTTATGTTCCTTCAGAAGGTTATTTAGCAAAAGCAAAAGCATTATGTAAAAAATATGATGTTTTATTTATAGCTGATGAAGTACAAACAGGTATTGCAAGAACTGGACAACTACTAGCTGTTGATCATGAAAATGTTAAACCAGATATTTTAATTTTAGGAAAAGCGATGAGTGGTGGTGTATACCCTGTTTCAGCAGTTTTTGCTAATGATGATATTATGAATGTGATAAAACCTGGTCAGCATGGGTCAACATTTGGTGGAAATCCTTTAGCTGCAGCAGTTGCTATTGCAGCTCTTGAAGTTATAAAAGATGAAAAATTAGCTGAAAACTCTGAAAAATTAGGAAATCTTTTTAGAAGTGAATTACAAAAATTTATTGATACTAATGATTTAATAAAATTAGTAAGAGGAAAAGGTTTGCTAAATGCTATTGTAATTAATGACACGGAAGATAGTTCAACAGCTTGGGATATTTGCTTAAAGTTACGTGATAATGGTTTACTTGCTAAACCAACTCATGGTAATATTATTCGATTTGCTCCACCTTTAGTGATGAATGAAGAACAATTGCTTGATTGTGTTTCTATTATTAAAAAGACAATTATGGAATTTTAATCATAATAAAAAAGCAGCCAATTGGCTGCTTTTTTATTTGTAATATTATCTCTTTCTTCGTTTTGAACTTTTATCAGTTGTTCCAAAAGCACTTTTAGTATCAGGGCGTTTTCTTCCAAATCCACTAAAATCACCTTCAGGTTTTCTGTCTCTACTTCTTTTTCTATCTCCACTTTTTGCTCTGTCTCCTCCTCTTTCACTTGAACTTCCACCATCTCTTCTTCCACCACTTCTTCCTGTACGTTTTTTCTCGGTGATTTCAACATTTACATTTCTACCTTCAAAATCAGCACCATTTTCTTTAAAAGAAGCAATAGTTTCATCTTGATAGTTTTTATCTAATTCAAAAAATGAAAATGTATCTAAAATTTCAATTTGGCCAATTTCAATATTTTTAGCAATTTTTTGGTCATTTATTAAACCAATTAACCTTGCTGGGTTTAAATTGTCTTTTCTTCCAATATTAATAAAGAAACGAGACATATTTTCATCATCTCTTCTTTTTCCTCTTGTGTCAGAATCTCTACTAGAATTTCTATCAGAACCCCTCATTTGATCGCTGTCATTTAAGTCAGGAGCATTTTGGTAGTACGTTAAAAAGGTATTAAATTCTAAAGAAACAAATCGTTTTATTAATTCTTCACGATCTAAACCTTCTAATTTTTCATAAATTGATGGTAAAAAATCGTTTATCTCTATATCATTTACTTTAATATCATGAACTTTATCAATTAATTTTAATAATTGATTTTGACAAATTTCTTTTCCTGTAGGAACAGGTGTGCTAACAAATTGTTTACCAATTAAACGTTCAATTGGACGAAGTTTCCCTTTTTCTCTAGCTGTAACTATTGCAATAGAGATACCAACTTTTCCTGCACGACCTGTTCTTCCACTACGATGCGTGTAAGATTCTATTTGGTCTGGTAATTTGTGATTGATTACGTGTGTTAAATCGTTTACGTCTAAACCTCTTGCAGCAACATCAGTTGCAACTAATATTTGTAAGGTTTTGTTACGGAATTTTTCCATAACACTATCACGTTGCGCTTGGGATAAATCTCCATGAAGTGCATCCGCATTGTAACCATCTTTTATTAATTTATCGGCAACTTCTTGTGTTTCTCTTCGAGTTCTACAAAAAATGATGCTATAAATATCTGGATTTACGTCTGCAATTCTTTTTAAAGCATTATATCTGTTTCTTTCTGATACCACATAATATTGATGTGATACTTGGTCTGATCCTTTATTTTTTTCTCCAGCACTAATTTCTACTGGTTTATGCATATAGTTTTTTGCAATACTTTCCACTTCTCTAGGAAATGTTGCAGAAAATAATAATGTTTGCTTTTCTTTAGGTGTTACAGCTAAAATTTTATCTAATTCATCTTTAAAACCCATATTTAACATTTCATCAGCTTCATCTAAAATAAGCCAATTAACGTTTTCTAGTTTTAATTGTTTTCTGTTAATTAAATCAACGGTTCTACCAGGTGTTCCAACAATAACGTGAACCCCTTTTTTTAGTTTTCTTATTTGTTCTTCAATACTTGCACCACCATAAACAGCAGCAACACTAAAGCCTTTCATATATTTTGAAAATTCTTCAATGTTCTTAGCTATTTGCAAGGCTAATTCACGTGTTGGGGATAAAATAATAGCTTGGGTATCTCTATTATTAATATCAATTTGTTCTAAAATTGGTAAACCAAAAGCTGCGGTTTTTCCTGTTCCAGTTTGTGCAAATGCTTTTAAATCTGCTTTTGAAGCAAGAACTTGAGGAATTGCTTTTTCTTGTATTTCTGTAGGGTTTTCATATCCCAAATCAGTTAAGGCCTTAATGATATTTTCATTAAGCCCTAAGTCTTTAAATGTAGTCATTCTGTATAAATTATTGATTTACAGATGCCCATCTATAAACCGGTTAAAAAACGTGCAAAGGTACACTTAAAAAGAATACGAAGGCTAAAAATTAAATTTATTTTAATTTGTTTATTTCAGTGTTTAATCTTTTGGAATCTAAATACGTAAAACCATTTTGAACAATACCATTTTGGTTAACGATAATTGTTCTTGGATACTTGCTAGTTAAGTAGTTATTAGCAAAACTTTCTTTGGTTAATTTGAATTGCTTTGTAATATTTAGCAATTTTAAATTAGGTTCTGTTGTGATATCATCAAAAGAAGTATCCATATTAATGCCAACAAATAAGATTTTTGGGTAGATATTTTCCAAATGTTTTATGCGACTCACTAAATAATCGGATGACATAAATTCTGTTGACCAAAAATATATAACGGAATTTTGACCTTTTATAATATCATTAATAGTTGTATTAGCATTATTATATGAAACTATTTCAAAATTATGTAACGGTTCATTATTTATAACAAATTTGGTGTCATTAACAAGGTTTTTTACTTGAGTAGTATAAAGTTGATTGCTGCAATTTTCTAAAAAAATGTCTAAAGCTTTTTGATTAATACTACAGGTAGATTCACTCTTTAAAAAATCATTTACAATAATTTTTTTGAGTAAAGTATTTTTAAAACTCTCTGAATCAATATGTTTTATGGTTGAATTTAAAATATTAATAGTAATATTATTTTTTAAAGAATCATTTTCTGTCATTTGATAGCTTATATTGTATAAATAACTAACCACATAATTTTGATATGGATAAAAAGAAACTAAATCTTCTTCATTCAAACTAATTGTATTTCTATAGCTATAAAACTCATCTGAAATTATCGGGAATTTATCTAGGTTATGGAATTTTTTATAGTAATATGGATACATTTCTTTTAACCTAAATAGAGGATAATGAATTGCAGTAGACGTTAATTTTTTAAACCCTTCAGAAATTTCAGATTCAGTAGCCGAAAAATCATTATAAATACCTTCTCGTTCATTTGAAAGTGAATCTATTTTTCTTTGAAAATCAGATTCATTTAAGCTAAAATACTGGTACATTGATTTTTCTTCTTTTTCATTTTGTAAAAACAAATTGATTAAAAATTCATTTTTAGTATTTCCTTTCCCACTATAAACCAATGATTCATCAAAATCCCAAGAGTTTAGTCTCACCAATATACTGTCAGAAGGCTCTAAATAAATATATTGAAATTCTGTACCATGTTTAAAGGTGTATAGTCCTTCTTTTAAAGTATCATATTCTTTTAAAAATCTATTGTTTTCATCAAGTAATAAAGTGTCAATTACTTTATGATCTTTTAAAAAGAGAACAAAATTTGTTTTAGGATTAATAATTTCTCCGCCAAAATAAGATTTAGCGTAATTATCTTTAGTAGCTGTTTTACAGCTAAAAGTTAAAATTGCTAATATGACACTAATTACGTATTTCATGGAGATTTTATTAAAAACAAAAATACATACAACTTAATTGTTAGCTTGTTAATGAGATGTTAAATATAAAGTGTGTTTCTTAAAATTGAAATAAATTAACATTAAATTAAAATTTGTGAGTGAATCTTATTTAGTACTTTTGCAAAAAATTTAAAATAAATATATAGAATGCTTTCAGTATCAAATTTATCTGTTCAATTCGGTAAACGTATTTTGTTTGACGATGTAAATACAAAATTTACAATAGGAAATTGTTACGGAATTATTGGCGCCAATGGTTCAGGTAAATCCACTTTTTTAAAAATTATTTCGGGTAAACAAGATCCAACATCTGGATCTGTTAATATAGACCATGGTAAACGCATGTCCGTTTTATCACAAGATCACTATGCTTTTGATGAATATCAAGTTTTAGATACCGTAATGATTGGTAATAAAAAACTTTTTGCAATAAAAAAGGAAATGGATGCTATTTATGCAAAAGAAGATTTTTCTGAAGAGGATGGAATTAAAGTTGGAGAGTTGGGTGTAGATTTTGAAGAAATGGGAGGTTGGAACGCTGAAAGTGATGCTGCTACCATGCTATCTTCATTAGGTATTAAGGAAGATTTGCATTACACTTTAATGAGTGAGTTAGATGGTAAAGTAAAAGTGCGTGTTTTATTAGCGCAAGCTTTATTTGGGAATCCTGATATTTTAGTGATGGATGAGCCTACCAATGATCTTGATTTTGAGACTATTGGGTGGTTGGAGAATTTTTTAGCAAATTATGAGAATACTGTAATTGTTGTTTCACATGACCGTCACTTTTTAGATGCTGTTTGTACACATATTTCGGATATTGATTTTAGTAAAATAAACCATTTTTCAGGAAATTATACTTTTTGGTATGAATCTAGTCAGTTAGCTGCTAGACAACGTGCTCAACAAAATAAAAAAGCAGAAGATAAAAAGAAAGAATTGGAAGAGTTTATTCGTCGTTTTTCTGCCAATGTTGCAAAATCGAAACAAGCAACCAGTCGTAAAAAAATGATTGAAAAATTAGATGTTGATCAAATTAAGCCTTCAAGCAGAAGATATCCAGCTATTATTTTTGAACGTGAAAGAGAAGCTGGTGATCAAATTTTAAATGTTGAACATTTATCAAAAGCTACTGAAGAAGAAGTTTTATTTAATGATATCCATTTTAGCTTAAATAGAGGAGATAAAGTTGCGTTGATCTCTAAAAATTCAAGAGCTGTGACAGCATTTTATGAAATTTTAAATGGACATGATAAAGCTGATGGTGGTAAATTTCAATGGGGAGTAACAACAAACCAGTCGTACTTACCATTAGATAATACAGACTTTTTTAAAGATGCAAATTTAAACTTAGTAGATTGGTTGCGTCAATATGCTAAAACCGAAGAAGAGCGTGAAGAAGTTTATTTACGTGGATTTTTAGGTAAAATGATCTTTAGTGGTGAAGAAGCTCTAAAAAAATGTAACGTTTTATCTGGAGGGGAAAAAGTTAGATGTATGTTGTCTAGAATGATGATGATGAGAGCAAACGTTTTAATGTTAAATGAACCAACGAATCACTTAGATCTAGAATCTATTCAGGCATTTAATAATTCATTGAGTAATTTTAAAGGAACAGTTTTGTTTACAACTCATGACCACGAATTTGCGCATACTGTTGCAAATAGAATTATTGAAATTACACCAAAAGGAGTTATAGATAGATACTCTACATTTGACGAGTATTTGGATGACCCAAAAATAAAAGAATTAAGAGCAAAAATGTATAATTAAAAAATGGAGCAATTTGCTCCATTTTTTTATTCTTGTAATCTTCTTCTTTTACTATATTCTTGCAAAATTCTTCTATTAAATTCTCGATCAGCTTTTTTTAGGCTAATAATTTTTTTTGAAGAAATTACAGTAGATAGTTCATTAATTAATGATATCTCATTTTCAGTAATTTGTTTTTCATTGTATATAATTTCATCAATAAATTTTTGGGCTTGGGATTCTGTAATGTTTTCTAATCCACCAGCTAATTGTATTTTACGATGAAAACCACCCTCCAGTTCCATTTTTAAGGCTTGTATTTTATCTGAATATAAATTGTAAATAGGCCAAAATTTTTCAGCTTCTTTTGGTGTAAGGCTTAAAGCATTAGTTATATAAGATGTTTTTAGTGCTTTTATTTTTTGCCTATTAATTTGTTGTTGCGCTAATGCACTACTAGTGGTAAATAGTATTGTTAGTAGTATGAATAGTAGTTTTTTCATGTTTTAATTTTCATAAATTATATCTTCTAAATCTTCTTCATTTAAATATTCGAAAACTTCATCATCAGAGAGAGATGCACTATTTATCTCGTTATTTAATTCAATTTCTGGATATATTGAAGCAATACTTAAAGCATCAATATCTATATTTCCATTATCAATCCAAGTTTCAATTTCTGAAGAAGCTAAAGATTCAAATGTAACGGTTTTTGATTTATTGTTTAAAACAAAAACCAATAGGAGTGAAGCTGCAATTGCAATAGGAGTTGCAAATTTAATAAATTTACTTTTTAAGAATATTACTTTTGGTGTTGTTTTAATTTTACTTAGAACTTGATTTTCTAGATTCTCAAAGTAATTTTCTGGGATTGTTGTTTCAGTATTATTTTGAATAACTTCTGCTTTTAATTTTGAAATTACAATTTCTTCAATAGAATCAAAGTAGTTTTCAGGTGTTTTAAATGTTTCTTTAGTTCCTTTTTTAAGAAGAGTTTCAGTTTTTAATTCAGCAATAATAGCATCTTCAATAGATTCAAAATAATTTTCAGGTATTTCAAAACCAGCTTTTTTAAGTGAAATTTCACTTAGTTTTGGTGCTATTTTATGTATATCTTTTCTTTTCATTTATTAGTTAGACTATATATAAATGTAATAGTTTAATATGATTTTAAGAATTCTTCAATCTTTTTCACTGCATGAAAATAAGATGCTTTTAATGCACCTACTGAAGTACCAAGAACTTCAGAAATATCGTTATATTTCATTTCATCATAATATTTCATGTTAAATACTAATTGTTGCTTTTGTGGTAATGAAAAAATAGCTTTTTGTAATAATTGTTGAATTTCGTCACCTGAATAATTAGAATCTTCTTGTAAATCTTCGGTCATTTTGTACTGTAATTCACTAATATCTATATGTTGTTTTGCTGCTTTTTTGTTTATAAAAGTAATGGCCTCATTTGTGGCAATTCGGTACATCCAAGAATATAATTTACTATTTTCTTTAAATGAATGAATGTTTTTAAAAACTTTTATAAAAGTGTTTTGAAGAACATCATCTGTATCATCATGCGATATAACAATTTTACGAATATGCCAATACAAACGTTCTTTGTATAAAGATATTAAATCTCGAAAAGCTTGTTCTTGCGTATTAGGGTTTTTAAGTTGCGCAACCAATAATTCTTCGTCTTTCACACGTTTCATTTTGTACTTAGACTTTGAAAGTTACTAAAGGTTTAATTTTAAAACAAAAATTATTTCAAATTCTCAAATTTTATTTTTGAATAACCAAATAATCGTTCTTCTTTAATAATTTCAGGGATTCCATTAGGAAGCATTTCTTCCCAACCATTTTCTCCATTTGAAATCATTTCTAAAACCGTTTTTGAGTAAACACCCAATATATCAGGATTATAATCTTTTATATCTACAACTTTTCCATTATATTTAAAGAATTTATACAATTCTTTCATACGCGGATGTACCATTAGATTTTCACTCGTTTTAATTTCTCCAGTGCTTCTATCTTTAAGAGGATATAAGTAAACCTTAAGGTCTTTGAAGAATAATTTACCAAAAGCTTCTAAAATTCCACCACTTAAATTACGGTAATATTTTTCGTCAAAAATTTGTACAAAATTATTAACACCCATTGCTAAACCAATACGTTCTTTGGTAAATTCAGATAAGTATTCAACCAACTTGTAATATTCTTGGTAATTTGAAATCATAACATTTTGACCTAGAGAACAAAGTAATTCAGCTCTTCCTAAAAAGTCTCTTTCATCAATTTTCCCTTGAGAAATTAAGTTTGTTAATGTAATCTCAAAAATAATTTTAGTATTGTCTTTTTTAACCTTTTTTTCATTTATAAATAGTTGTTCTGCAAGTTTAAGCATGTTCATATTTACTTTAGTTACAGGTCTAAAACTACCTCGCAGCACTAAAATATTTGCCTTATATAATTGTTGTGCAGGTAATAGGTTATTTCCATCTGGTCCAAACATTACAGCATTAGTCATTCCATTTTTAACTAATAGTAAACTCATTAAACGGTTGTCAACATATGAAAAACGAGGCCCAGAAAAATTAATCATATCAATTTCAAGTTGAACTTCATGTAAGTTATCATACAATGATTTTAACAATTCTTTTGGTTTGTTATTTAAGTAAAACGCTCCATAAATTAAGTTTACACCTAAAACACCTAGAGTTTCCTGTTGTAATTTTACGTCAGTTTCTTTAAATCTAACATGTAAAATAATTTCATTATAATCTTCTAATGGATCTAATTGAAATTTTAACCCAACCCAACCATGTCCTTTAAATTTTTTAGCAAAATCTATTGTAGTTACAGTGTTTGCGTATGAAAAGAATACCTTTCCATGGTGATCTTTTCTATTTAATCTATCTTCTATAAGTTTAATTTCATGATGAAGCATTTTTTTTAATCGTTCTTGAGTAACATAACGTTCATCCTCTTCAATTCCATAAATAGCATCAGAAAAATGTTTGTCATAGGCACTCATTGCTTTGGCAATAGTTCCTGAAGCTCCACCAGATCTAAAAAAGTGACGAACAGTTTCTTGACCAGCCCCTATTTCAGCAAAAGTTCCATAAATATATTTGTTCAAATTAATTTTAAGCGCTTTTGCTTTACTTGAAGGAACATCATGAATTTCTATATCACCTTTTAACTTTAGAGCCATTTTGATTTTTTTAGTTTTTGCAAAACTACTAAAAAATGAGAGTTATTAGATATTGTAAATAAAAGAAGGGTGAGAATTTAATTCTCACCCTTCTTTTATGAATTGTACTTTATAAAGTATTACATATTTTTAAGTTCACTAACCAATTCAGTTAAAGCACTCTTAGCATCACCAAAAAGCATTGAAGTTTTTGTGTTGAAGAATAATTCGTTTTCAATACCTGCATAACCAGCATTCATAGTACGTTTATTTACTATAATATGTTTTGCATTTTCGACATCTAAAATAGGCATTCCATAAATTGGACTTGAAGGATCGTTATGAGCCGCTGGGTTTACAACATCATTTGCTCCAACTACCAATACCACATCGGTATTCGGGAATTGAGGATTGATATCATCCATTTCAATTAATTTATCATAATCCACATTACTTTCGGCCAACAAAACATTCATATGTCCTGGCATACGACCAGCAACTGGGTGAATAGCATAAGATACATCAACTCCTTTTTTGGTAAGTAATAATTCAAGTTCATGAATCACATGTTGCGCTTGTGCAACTGCTAAACCATATCCTGGCACAATTACAACTTTACTCGCGTAATTTAATAAAATAGCTGAATCACTTGCAGTAGTTTTTTTGATAGTTCCACCAGATTTTCCACCTGTGATAGCACCTGTAGCAGCATCTCCTCCAAAAGCACCAAAAATTACATTTGTTAAAGATCGGTTCATAGCTTTACACATTACAAAAGTTAATATTAACCCTGCTGAACCTACTAAAATACCACCAACTAACATTACCATATTTCCATATAAAATACCAGTAATTGCAGCAGCAATACCTGTTAAAGAGTTTAATAACGAAATAACCACAGGCATATCTGCTCCTCCAATTGGAGCTACAAATAAATACCCATAAATTAATGAAGCAGCTAATAAAACATAAATTAAAATGAAACTATCAGTATTCACTAATACAATATAAGAAGCAAAGGCAACAAGCGCTAAAAATAAAATATTATTAATTAGGTTATATTTTGGCAATCTTAAATCTTTCATGGAGCCATTTAATTTTGCCCAAGCCACTAAACTTCCTGTAAAAGTAATACTACCAATAATGATAGCAGCCAAAATAGTAGTTATAATAGAAGCTGATGCTTTTGAAGCATCTTCTAAACCAACATTTTTATTAAATTCTACAATTCCAATTAATAAGGCACTTCCGCCTCCAAATCCATTGAATAACGACACCAATTCTGGCATCTTGGTCATTTCAACTTTCATTGCAATAATCCAACCTAATATAGTTCCTACTAAAAGAGCAGCTCCAATTAAAATATAATTTATTGAAGGTACTTCAAAATCATGTAAAAATATAGTTCCAATAATAGCGAGTACCATACCAACAGCAGAAATTAAATTTCCTTTTTTTGCAGTTTCAGGATGTCCTAACAATTTTAAACCAATAACAAATGTTACGGTTGCAATTAAATAGATAATACTTAATAATATATTCATTATTTTTTCTTTTTAAACATTTGTAACATGCGGTCGGTTACGGCAAAACCACCAACAACATTTAAAACTCCTAACACTACGGCAACAAAACCCATACCTAAAGCCAAGTAATCATCTGGTTTAGCTTGTAACATTACCAATAATGCACCAACTATTACAACGCCGCTTAAAGCGTTAGCACCCGACATTAAAGGTGTGTGTAGTACAGATGGAACATTTTTTATTAATTCTACTCCAATAAATATCGCTAAAATGAGGATATATATTAATTCTAAATTACTGCTAATAAATTCTAATAATTCATTCATTTTTATTCAGGTTTAGTTTTTTCTAATTTTTCCTTCGTGTACAATTAAAGTACCATCAGTTATTTCTTCTTCTAATTCCCATTTAAATGCGTTATTCTCATCGGTTAAATGCATTAAAAAATTATACATATTCTTAGCGTATAATTCACTTGCATTTGTAGAAACGCTTTCAGGAGCCATGGTAGTTCCAATAATTTTTACACCGTGTTTAATTACAGTTTCACCCATTTTACTTAATTCACAGTTCCCACCTTGTAAGGCAGCTAAATCAATAATAATAGCACCGTTTTTCATTTGTTTTACTTGCTCTTCAGTAATTAATACAGGCGCTTTTCGTCCTGGTACCATGGCAGTTGTAATTACTAAATCGGCATCAAATAGCGATTTATTAACCGCCTCTTTTTGTCTTTGAGCATAATCTTCAGAAGCTTCTTTGGCGTAACCACCTTCAGATTCTTCACCCGTATTATCAACCATAATAAATTTTGCCCCAAGTGATTCAGCTTGTTCTTTGGTTTCCATTCTAATATCAGTAGCCATTACAACAGCTCCTAAACGTTTTGCAGTTGCAATTGCTTGTAAACCAGCAACTCCAATACCGTAAATTAATACTTTTGAAGGGATAATAGTTCCTGCTGCTGTCATCATTAACGGGAAAATTTTAGTCATTTCATTCGCTCCAACAATAACTGCTTTATAACCAGCTAAGTTACTTTGAGAACTAAGAACATCCATATCCTGAGCTCTTGAAATTCGAGGCATTGCATCCATTGAAAAAGCAGTAACTCCTTTTGCAGCTATAGCTTCAATAAGAGCCGGATTTGATAAATAATATAATTGACTCATTAAAATTTGTCCTTTTTCAACTAATTTTAAGTCTTCTTCATCAAAAGGATTTATTTTTATAAGGATATTTGATTCCTTAAAAATGGCTTCTCTTTTTTTAACAATGGCGCCAACAAATTCATAATCTGAATTTTTAAATGATGAAGAGGTTCCCGCATCTTCTTCAACTGAAACTTCAAAACCTTTAGCGATGAGTAGTTTGGCTATATTTGGTGAAATTGAAACTCGTTTTTCACCTTTTTGGGTTTCTTTCAATATCCCTATTTTCATATATCTATGGTTTTATTATGTATAAAATTAAATAAATTATTATTTCATTCTAATTTTAGAGTACTTAAAAAACAGTTTTTTAGCTATTTCTAAATATACTCATATCAAAATTTTAAAGGAAAATACCCAAAAAAAATGCAATTCAAATGTTATTTAAAAAGCAATTTACAATAGGTGAATATTTCTTCAAGATTTTTAAAAATAATTATGTAAATATAAGTATTAATTCAAGGTTAATAGTTGATTTCAGTCACATTTTTAAGTAACTACTTTTTTTTGTTAAAATTTTAGGATTTAGATAATTATAGATGTGAAATTTTTTAATAAATCTATTTTTAAAATCTTAGTTATGTCTGAATATAAAACAAGTCAAAGTTATATTACCCTACCAATACATAAAAAAGAACTCTTTGAGTGCAATTATTAAAAACTTCATATCAAAAACTAATGGTGCCCAAGGGTTAATTTATAAATTATTTGTTATACTTGTACTCTATCAAATATTAAATGAATATTAAAATTACTTTTTTAGGAACAGGAACTTCTCAAGGAATTCCAGTAATTGCTAGTAATCATCCAGTATGTTTGTCTAATGATAAGAGAGACAATAGATTAAGGGTTTCTGTTTTAATTGAGTGGGATAGTTTTGCATATGTAATTGATTGTGGTCCGGACTTTAGATATCAAATGCTAAGAGCCCATGTTTCAAAAATAAATGGTGTTTTATTTACGCATGAGCATGCGGATCATACGGCTGGTTTAGATGATTTACGTCCGTTTAGTTTTAAGTTAGGAGCTGTACCAATTTATGCTCATAAGAGAGTTTTAAACTATTTGGCAACGAGATTTGATTATATTTTTAATGAGACTAACAAATATCCTGGAGCCCCAAGTATTCAACAAAATGAAATTAAAAATGAATCTTTTGTTATTGGAAATTTAGAGGTTATCCCTGTTGAAGTTGAGCATGGTAAACTTGCTGTTTTCGGGTTTAGATTTCAAAATATAGCTTATTTAACCGATGTTAAAACTATAACTGAAGTTGAAAAAATGAAACTTAAAAATTTGGATGTTTTAATTGTAAATGCGATAAGAATTAAACCTCATCATTCTCATTTAAATTTAGAAGAAGCCCTTATTTTAATTGAAGAGTTAAAACCAAAAAAAGCGTATTTAACACATATAAGTCAATATTTAGGATTTCATGCAGAAGTAGAAAAAACGTTACCTGAAAATGTATCTTTAGCTTATGATCAATTGGTAATTGAAGTATAATTTAATATCAATCAAACCATTTCTTTTTTTTGATATAATATAAATTAACCAATGAGATTAAAACCATAATTCCTATTAGTATATAGTATCCATAATCACTATTTAGTTCAGGAATATTTTTAAAATTCATACCATAAATTCCAGCTAAAAAAGTTAGTGGAATAAAGATAACCGAAATAATGGTTAATGTTTTCATTACTTCATTTAATCTATGATTTTGAATATTAAAAATTAAGTTGATGCTACTTTCAAATTGTTGTAAGTTAAAATCAATATCATCAATCATAAAACTTGCTTGCTCTTTTAATTCACTAAAGTAGTGGGTTTCAAAATTTTCTAGTTCTAGTTTCTCAATTCGGCTTAGTGCTTCTTTTAAACTGCTGATTGATTTCTTTAGAATAAATAAATTTTTCTTATTGTTTTCAATAATTATTGCAAATTCGGGGCTAGGTTTTACTTGTGATAAATCTTTATGATTTAAACTTTTTTCAAGTAATTTTTCATAGGCATTAAAGTAATTATCAATAATCGATTCAATAATACGATAGAGCAGATAATCAGCTTTTTTTCTTCTAATAATTCCTTTATTATCTCTAATTCGTTCTCTAATATGCTCAAAATAGTCCCCTTTTTTTCCTTGTAGACTCCAAACATAATTTGAAGAAGCAATAAACATCATTTGTTCAAATTGAAAAGATGAATTTATATAATGTAGTGTTTTAAATGTTAAAAAGATGCAATCGTCTAATTCAATCACTTTATTTCTATGGTCATCATCAATAATTAAATTCATTAGAAATTCATCAAAATTATTTTGTTGAATTATTTTTCGTGTGAAATCTTGATGTTTAAGTCCATAAACATTTAGCCATTGAATAGAATTTTCTTTGTTTTTAAGCACAACTTCCTCAATAGAATTAAAAGTTTTCCTAGTAAAATCATTTAAGGAATATTCAATAATAGAAGAGTTTTTTAAAAAATCTTCCATTTTTTTTTCTTCTGTGAGGTTATGTGAAGCTGTCATTTTTTTATTATTTTAAAAAATTATCATCTGCTTAAATATACAAATTTTATTCTTTTAAAGCCCATTCAACTCCATTTCCTCAATGAATTTTTTGATTTTTAAATGTTGAACAAGTGACATCTTTATCTAAAATAAGTAATGGAATTTAGGTGTAACCTAATATAACTCCTGAAGCACATGTAGTTTCCAATTGTTTTTGCTTAATCATTTTTTATTTCTGCAAAATCTACTGATATCATAATACGTTTACTGTATTGTTATTTAGAAAGGGAATAGCCTTAATCTTTAGGTTTTTCCCAACTAGTTAAACCTGCTGAAACTACAAATTTCATAACATCACTTGAATTGACATTTAGAGGTTTTATGTTTTCTAAAGGCACAATAAATAATTCCCCAGAAAAATTATACGAATGTGGGAAATAAACAGCTACTTTATCTTTAATTCCTAAGACTTCTAAATTTTCTTCAGTAATAAAGCCAAGTTTTTCTAAATCAGAATTTAAATTTACTTTTACTAAAACCGGTTTGTTAAATTTTCTTTCTTTGCCTACAAATGCAGAAAATAAATCGTTAAAGGCTGAATACACAAAATTTAAAAGCGGTACACTTTCAATAATTTTTTTAAAAACTAATTTTAAAGGATCGGCAATGATTGTTCTTCCAATATAACCTACAAAAATTAAGAATATTAATAAAGTTAATATACCTAACCCAGGTATTTTAAATCCAAAAAATTTGATTAATTGTTCTTGTAATAAGCCATCCATAAACATAAAAACCGCATATATTATATATGCAGTTATTCCTAAAGGTGCTATATATAATACTCCTTGTATTAGGTAATTAGCGAGTTTTTTTATCATAATTATTTATGGCTTAATTTTATAGTTACTTTCTAATAACATCATATAAATCTTTTCGTCGGTCTTTTAAATTTCTAACAGCACCAAACTGATTTAGTTGTCTTAGTAAATCAATATCAACATCAGCAATTAAAATCATTTCTGTATTTGGAGTAGCTTCAGCTTTGATTCCATTTGCAGGAAAAGCAAAATCACAAGGCGTAAATACCATAGATTGTGCATATTGAATATCCATATTATGCACCTTTGGTAAATTGCCAACACTACCTGCAATAGCAACATAACATTCATTTTCAATAGCTCTTGCCTGAGAACAATTTCTCACTCTTGAAAAACCATTTTGTGTATCAGTTAAGAAGGGTACAAATAAAATATCCATTCCTTCTTCTGCTAGTATTCTACTTAATTCAGGAAATTCAGAATCATAACAAATAAGAATACCTATTTTACCACAATCTGTATCAAAACATTTTAATTCTCTCCCTTTTTGTAGTCCCCAAATTTTAACTTCATCGGGTGTTACATGTAATTTTTCGTAACGATCAACGGTTCCATCTCTTCTGCATAAATACCCAACATTGTATAGGTTACCATCTACCATCTCAGGCATACTACCTGATATAATATTAATATTATAAGAAATTGATAACTCGGAAAATTTTTTAACGATTTCTTCTGTGTGTTCAGCTAATTTTCTAATAGCTTCAGCTTCAGATAAATGATTGTCTTTAGCCATCAATGGAGCATTGAAAAATTCAGGAAAGAGTGCGAAATCTGAACGATATCCAGAAACTGCATCTACAAAATACTCTACTTGATGCATAAGTTCATCCAAATCTTTATATGGGCGCATTTGCCACTGAATTAAACCTAAGCGAACCACTTTTTTTATAACGGAAGCTGTTTTAGATTTTTTCTCAAAATAAATATTATCCCATTCTAAAAGAACTGCATAGCCGTTTGATTCATCGTCACCTTCTAAATAATTTTTAAGTACTCTTGTAGGGTGAAAATCATTAGAAACTTGAAAATTCAGTACAGGGTCGTGTATTTCTTTATCTCTAACTTTTGTAATATATTCTTTGGGTGTTAATTTATCTGAATACTTGTAATAATTTGGTATTCTTCCACCAAAAGCTACACCTCTTAGGTTTAAACGTTCACATAATTCTTTTCTATAGTCATACATTCTTCGTCCAAGGCGTAAACCTCTATATTCAGGCTTAATAAAAACATCAATACCATAAAGAACATCACCATCAGGTGTATGTGTACTAAAAGTATAATTACCAGTTATTTCCTTATACGAGTGGTGATCATCAAAACTATTATAATCAAGAATAAGCGATAAAGCACAACCTGCTATTTGATTGTTAATTTTTATAATTACTTGTCCTTCAGGAAATTTATTGATAAGAGTCTCTATTTGTTTTTCTTTCCAATAGGAGCCAGGCATATTAGTGTAGGATTCAATCATTGCTTTTTTAAGTTCTTGATAATCTTCAATTTTTAAAAAAGCTAATTCTATATTTTCAATTTCTTCCATTTTGTTTTTGTTTAGGAGCTTTCAGCTTCCATTTTTTTAGTTATGCAAATATACAAAATATGTAATTTGGAAATTAAATTATCTTTTTGCATTATTTAATTCCATTAGGGGTTACATTTTAATGAATTCAATTTCTATGATACTGCTAAACGATATAGATAATACCATTAATGGGCTCATTTAAAAATGATTGTAAATTGTTTTTAAAGTTTTTTCAATATCACTTTTAATTGTTGAAGTAGATTTTTGATAGTGGTTGTTCATATAACTAAAAATAAGGAAGGTGCCTTTTTGGGTGATTAAGTAGCCACTTAAATTATAATTATTAGATAGTGAGCCTGTTTTAGCAAACACATATGGTTTTTCATTTCCGTACCATTTTTTTAAGGTACCCGATTCACCTCCAGCAGGGAAATAATTCAATAATTTTGAGAAAGGTATTTCAAGATACATTTTATCCAATAAAAAAACAAAATCATTTGGTGAAAATAAATTATACCTAGATAGGCCAGAGCCATCTACCCAACGTGGTTTTTGAGGTAAATCTTGTAGGTAATTAGTTAAAGAATAATCTATTGCAGCTTTTACTGAATAGGATTTGGCAACTTCTTTTCCAACTTGAAGCAACAATTGTTCTGCTATAAAATTATCGCTAACAACAAGCATTTGTTTATACAGTTCATCATAACTAATACTTTTTAAAATTTTAAAATCATATTTTTTAGTAGTTGGAATGACTTTAATAGTTTTTTGAATTTGCTCACCTAATAATTCAGCTACAAGTTTATTGGAAGTTATAAATGGAACTTCATTTTCTTTTTTATGACCATTTTGAATATAAAAAATATTTTTTGTAAGCTCTCTAGAAAAGGAAGTTGAGTTTGAAATTGTAATGTTCTGATTAAAATAGTAGGGAGTTGATGTAACTAGACTGTCTTTAATTGAAAATTTTACAATATTTCCATAAATGGGAAATAGACTTTTCTCGGGCATATAATAATCCTGATAATCATCCCAAGCCCATCCACTTCCGTAAGGCATATCATCAATACTTTCATCTAATAAGTAAATACTGTCAGTTTCATTTTTTAAAAAATCAATAATTTTAGTGCTGTAAAAACCATAAAGTAATGATGGATCTGCAGTTCCTTTAATGAGTAATGAATCTTTTGCTTTGTAATATTCTATACCCACAACAGAATCTTGAAGTGTTTTATAGGCTGTATAAAAAGTGAATAATTTTGTATTTGAAGCAGGTGTAAAAAACTTTTTACCATTGTAATTTATAATTTCTTTTTTTGTTTTTGGATTGTAGAGTACAAAACCTTTAAAGAAAGAAGATTCTTTGTTACTATGTTTTAGGCTACTTTTAATTTTATGAGTTGTTCCACAGGAAGTTAGAAAAACCACATTTAATATTAAATACAATAATTTAAATCTGTACTTCAGCATGCTTTGATGAATTATAATTCAAAAATGAAGGTAAATTTAGCGAAAATAATAAGAAATGAATATGTATAAAATAAAAAAAGCCTATCAAAATTTGATAGGCTTCTACATTGAAAAAAGGTAATAAGTATATATTAAATTACTTTTACATTTACTGCGTTTAAGCCTTTTTTACCTTCTGTTAATTCGAATTCAACTTCATCACCTTCACGGATTTCATCGATTAAACCAGAAATGTGTACAAAATGTTCTTTGTTTGAACCTTCTTCGCTGATAAATCCAAATCCTTTTGTTTCGTTGAAGAATTTTACTGTTCCTTTACTCATTATATTGATATTAAAAATTATATTAGCTGCAAATATACTCTTTTTTATTATTAATACATAATATTTAATAATTTATTTTTTAACTTTATAAAATTATGAATATAACTCTTTATAATATTGGTTAGCCATTCTTTTGCTTGTAAATTCTGGAATCACATCATCTATACTTTTAAAGACAATTTGTTGCCATTTTTTCTGATTGTCGTAATAGGTTGGTAAAACTTCATTTTCTAAAATATCAAATAAGTTTGAACAATCTTCTTCATCTTGTTCCCAAACTGGTCGTTTGTGATCTAACTCAGGTAATACAAAACAATTTTCTCCATTTTTTTGAAATTCTGGAATCCAACCATCATTTATTGAAAGGTTTACAGAACCATTAAATGCTGCAGTCATACCGCTAGTTCCTGATGCTTCACGCGTAATTCTTGGAGTATTTAACCAAATATCAGATCCGCATTTCAATTTTTTTGATAAATCAATTTCATAACCAACTAACACTGCTAAATTTTTAGAATTTTTAGAGTAGTTGACTAAATGATTAAAAATATCAATAGCATAGTAATCTTTTGGATACGGTTTACCTGCCCAAATAATTTGAACTGGATATTTTTCATTAGAAAGTAATTTTTCAAATCGTTCTAAATCATATAATAACATATCTGCTCTTTTGTAACCAGCAAAGCGTCTTGCCCAAACAATTGTAATTACATTTGGATCAAATATTTTTTCTGTTTGATTTAAAACTACATCAAAAAGTTCAGATTTAAGTACAGATTTTCTTTCCTTAAAAGCTTTAGCATTTTTCTTTTGCCAAGCTTTTTTTATTTCTGTATCCTGCCAAAAATTTTGATTTTGTGCATTTGTGATTGGGATTATTTCAGAAATGCCATCAAAACCTTTCCACATATCATTTGAAACTACCGCATGTAATTTAGATACCGCATTAGATTTGTTAGCCATACGTAGTGCAGAGACAGTATAATTAATCATACCATTATTTACCATTTCATTTCTTAATTCTTCTTCAGAAAGTGTTCTTCCAAAGAAACCACAACGATTTAAGTGACGAGCATCTCTTTCTTCATTTCCTGCTTTTTCTGGTGTATGAGTTGTAAAAGCAAGCTGTTCTTTTTTAATACCTTGATCTCTTAAATAATAAAATGCTGGCAATGCATGACCTTCATTTAAATGATATTTATCGGCGCCGCCTAAAGCTTCTACAATTTTTGCACCACCAATACCTAAAATAATACTTTGTGAAACACGCGTTAATTCATTGGAATCATATAAATGGTTGGTTATTGTTCTTGATAAATGATCATTGCCCTCAACATCAGTGCTCAATAAATACATTGGTACACAGCCAAATATTTCAGGTTTTAGAATATAAGCTCTTACTTTTACTCCTGGATTGTCATGTAAAGGAACTTCAACCTCAATACCTGTATCTTCTAAGAAATTATATGTTTTTTCAATAAAATCGGCTCTTAATGTTTGGTCTTCATTTCTAGCTTGATCATAATAGCCATATTTCCAGAGCATTCCAATACCAATCATATTTTGTTTCAACTCAAAAGCTGACCTCATATGTGAACCAGCCAAAAATCCTAAACCTCCAGAGTAAATTTTTAAAGCTTGATGAATTCCAAATTCCATACTGAAATAAGCAACTTTTTTATTGTACTCTTTTGCAATTTTATAGGGGTGATGCCATTTACTATATTCACTCATTTTTTATAAATTTTACATAAGTTGCAAATATAAAAATAACTCAGAATTAAAAGTGTTAGTAATTAACCTATTTATGTCTAATACTGTTAAAATCATAACATTTTAATAAGTTTTTTAATGAGTTTATTTTTTACTTCAGATTAATATATGGAGAGTTTAGTGGATTGACTACCTAGTAAATTTGCAAATATTTTTCTGAAGTCTCTATTTCAATAATGACTCTTATTTTTTTTATAAATGGTTTTACTCGTTTGCGAATTCGTATACTGTAAATGCTTTTCAATTTAACATAAAACAAGCGATTTAGTACTTCTAAATCGCTTGTTTTTAAATTTGTGATATAATTCAGAATTGAACTGTAGCCTTAGAGGTTAGAATTTTGGATATAATTTTTTAAAAGATTTTTAACTATTTCAATATCTTTTTCTTTGTTTCGAATAATGCTCATTTGATTATCATATTCAAAGGCATAGTAATTAATCTCAATGAGGTTGATGTTTTTTCTTTTAAGTACATCTCTTCTTCTTTGGTCGTATATTTTTCGTTGTTCATCTCTTGAAACTCGGCTAATTGTTTTTACTTCAATTTTGTCAAGATGAGTAGCTTCTTCAGGGCGTTGTTTTTCGCGATATTCAATTACCAGATTTAAATTTTCGTAATAACTATCTACAGGAAGTTTAGTTCTACTTTTTTTATCTTTATGAAAATCACCTAAAAGGAAGGGAAATCTATGTTGGCGAGAAGCAGTATTATCCAATAATTCATCACATAAATTTAATATATAATGTTCATCGCTGTTTGCTCTTTTGCTAATGCCAAGTTGTTTTTTTGATACCGCAGTTGTTTCCACTTTAGGTATATATTTAGCACCTTTTCTTACTAAATACCAATAGGTGTTTTTTTCTATTCGTTCTGCATGTACAAAAGGTATTTTATTCAGTGTATTTTCTTCATCTAATTTTCTTAAAATTTTTCTGAATGGTAAACCTTTTTTTATGTCTTTTGTAAAAATACCTGCATTTATTAATGCGGGCATTAAATCTTTAGCAGAAATGAAATCTTCTTTATTTGTGTTAAAATATTCGGCTATTACTTCATTTATTTGCGCTATGTTATCGCTACTCATATTTGTCTTGTGTTACATGTTAATAATTCTTGCATTAAATTTTGTGCTGATAAAATAGCAAGTAATCTTCCTTTTTTTATACCTCCGGATATTACCATACAATGGTGAAATTCTTTTTATTTTTCAGTTTCTGTATTTTTAAAAGTGATACTATACAAACCATGATTCATTAAATTAGTATAGCCAGTTTATACTTTGGTAGTTTAGAAAGGTTTTTAAATTTATAAATTGTGCAAAGATATGCAATTCAATTAGTTTAGGAATAAAAAAATGGTTTAGTGTACATTAAGTCGGTAATTTATAATCTTAATTAATTTTCTGTACTCAATAACTTAATGCAACATATATAAATTTATAGATTTGTTTTTACGATATGAAAAATGAATAGCCGACTTACCCATAAAGCAAGGGTGTAAATTGAGACGCATTTTAAACTAAAATAAGTCAAAAGCTTTGAAATTAGATATTAAGTAACCCTTGATAAATAGGGAATTTCCATAGGATGTGTTAAAAAAGGATAAACGTTAGAATTATTAAGAAAAGCCACTGGAATTGGAATCCCAGTAAAAAGACAACAAGCAATTTTCAATTGCTTTGAGTAAGCTGAGACATAGAAGATAAAAGAGAATTTTAGGGATTAGAGTAGCAAACACTTATTTATAATTCCTCATTCTAATTTATAAATTCAATTCTTTGTTTTATTTCATTAAAAAGGTTAAATTGTAAAAAGTGATTTGAATTAAAGATGCGAATGTTAAATGAAAAAAAAGGCAATAAAAAATAGTTAAAAAATAATTAGTGCTAACCATTTTTAAATTTATTACGATATACTATACTAAACTAATATTGTGATGATAATTGTCATTGTATATTTAAGTGTAAATGTTTATTTTAGGATTTACTTAAAACCCCTCATAAAAAATCAAATATTGTTTCATGTTTTTTTGTTGGATTACTTTAAGTTTTAATTAAAAGTTATGTTTTGTGAAGAATATAGATGATGAAATATTGAAATTTTCAGAATTATTATTAAATGGAATAAATTTAATAGTGATTTCTTGTGATAAAAAAGGAAATGTAAATTATGTTTCAAGTGCAACTGAGAAAATTACAGGGTATAGCATTAATAATTTAATAGGTGAACTTTGGTGGAAAAACACCTTTTTTTCAAAAGAAGAAGGTTTAATTTATAAAGAGAAAGTATATAATATACTCTCAGGAAAGACCAGCGTAAACTCCAAACCGTATGAAAGAAAGTTAAAATGTAAAGATGGTAGTTTTAAATGGATTGAATGGCGAGATTCACTTGCTGAAAACAATATATTTGTTTCTGTAGGTGTTGATATTTCAGATTGGAAAAAAACAGAGGAAATAAAAATCCAATCAGATACTATTATTAATAGTGTTGATTCTATGATTATTGTAAATGACATGGATGGAAATGTTATTTTTGTATCGCCTTCTGTTGAAAAAATGCTTGGGTATACCGTTGAAGAAATTTCTGGGGATAAATGGTGGGAAGTTACGTATGATGATCCTCATCAGGCTGATAAAGTAAAAAAAGCGATAAGTAACTATGTGTTTTTTTATACAAAAGATTTTACAGACATTTCAAAACGCCAGATTAAAACAAAGAGTGGAGACTATAAATGGATAGAATGGCAATTGTCTAAAGGGGTAAATGGTACATATATTTCTATTGGTACAGACATTACAAATAGAATTACAGAACAAATAGAATTAAAAAAAGCTAAAGAAACAGCAGAAAAGTCATTAAAAGTTAAAGATGAGTTTTTGGCAAATATGAGCCATGAAATTAGAACTCCACTAAATGCAGTTGTAGGTTTTACAGATTTATTGTTAGAAACAGAACTTAGTGTAGAGCAAAGAGAACATTTAGAAACCATGAAAAACTCTGGTGAAATCTTAAACTCTCTAATAAACAATGTGTTGGATCTTGCAAAATTAGATTCAAATAAACTGGAAATCGAAAATATTTCATTTAATCTTCATAAAAATATTTACGAGATAGTGAAATTAATGAGATTAAGAGCAGATGAAAAAGGCATTTCATTATATTTAATTATTGACCCAAATACACCCACGCAAGTTTTTGGAGACCCAACTAGGCTTAGTCAAATTTTGTTAAATTTAATTGGGAATGCCATTAAATTTACAAATGAAGGCTCAGTTACAGTAACAGTAAAACAAGTAGAAGAGTATTCAATAAAATCTAAAATTCATTTTGAAATATTAGATACAGGTATTGGAATAGTGTCAAATAAAATAAATACAGTTTTTGGTGCTTTTACCCAGGCAAAAAGCGATACATCTCGAATATATGGAGGTACTGGTTTAGGATTGGCTATTGTAAAAAAATTGGTAAAACTTTTAAATGGTGATATCAGTGTTAAAAGTGAGTTTGGACAAGGAAGTGTTTTTGATTTAAATCTATCATTTAAAAAAGATAAAACAATTATTTCTTCAGCAGAAATAGAAAATAGAACACCTAAAGAAGTTCAACTAGGGTTGAAAATTTTATTAGTTGAGGATAATAAAACAAATCAGATATTAGCAAAAACAAGATTAGAAAGATGGGGTTGTACTGTTGCTATAGCAAATAATGGAATTGAAGGTGTTAAAAAGGTTCAGTATAACATGTATGATATTATTTTAATGGATATTCAAATGCCAATAATGGATGGTTATGAGGCTGCAAAAATCATTAAAAATGATCTTTCTAAAAAAACTTCTCAAATTCCAATAATAGCAATGACTGCTTATACTTCAAAAAATGATATTCAGAGAGCGTTAGATGTTGGTATGAATGATTATATTTTTAAACCATTTAAAACAAACGATTTATTTTCATTATTAGTGAAGTATAGTGGGTCTAAAAACAATATCATTGAAAATGAGGTGAAAATTGTTGAAGAAAAAAAAGAACTATTGAATGAAGAAAAATATACGGATCTCAAATATTTAAAAGAAGAATCACTAAATGAAAGTGCCATATTAAAATTATTGATAGAGCAATTTTTAAATGATTTAGATGATTTTTTAACTGTTTTAAATTTAGGATTGGAAGATAAAAACTGGGATTTATTACATGAAGCAACTCATAAAATAAAGCCAAGCGTAAGTATGTTTGGAATTTCAAAACTAGACCCTATTATACATGAATTAACCAATAGGTTTCGCAACAAAGTTAAATTAGATGAAATAGACGACCTCATAAAATGTTGTATAGAAATTATAAGTTGTGTTAAGGTTGAATTGCAAACCGAACTAAAATTAATAATAAATGAGTAGCAAGAAAAAAATAGTATTGGCTGAAGACAACTCAACTCTTTCTTTATTATTGAAATTTAGATTAGAAAAAGAAGGGTATGAGATATTAATAGCTGAAGACGGAAAAAAAGCCATTGAATTAATTGAGGCACATAGTCCACATTTAATTTTGTCAGATATAATGATGCCTTACATTAGTGGATTAGAAGTTATAAGTCACGTTAGAAATAAATTAAAAATGCAAATTCCTATCATTGTTTTTTCAGCTGCAGGGCAAGAAGAAATGGTATTAAAAGCTTTTAATTTAGGTGCAAACGATTTTATGGGGAAGCCTTTTAGTCCTAATGAATTAGTAATTCGAGTAAAAAGATTACTGAGTTTTTAATTTTTTTTTGATACTGTAAGATATTATATGATTGATTTACAATACTATACTGAGTATTTTTGGGAATTACCAATACTTATTAAAGTTGTTTGGTTAATTAGCGGTGTTTTATTTGTAGTTATTTTAGCACTTATAGCTTATTTAAAATTTTTAAGAAGTCATTTAAGGGAAAATGAAAAAACATTAAAGAAATATCAAAAGGAATATGAAGAAAATTTAATTAATTATTTATATGCTGGCGATAATGAAAATGAAATTAGTGAAGCGCAAAGAGTTCTTATTAATAAAATGAAAATTTGTGTTGCAGATAAGTTTAAACGGAAGATTCTTATTTCTGTAATGTCTAAATTAATAAATGATATTTCAGGAGAAATGGCTCACTCAATTCAAAAATTTTATTTTGAAACAGGACTTGTAAATTATGCATTATATAAATTAAAGGGGCGAAAATGGGATGTTATAGCTTCTGGAATTAAAGAACTTACTCAATTTGAAGTGAAAGAAGCTCATAATGAAATAATTAAATATGTGAAGCATCCTAACTTAGAAGTTAGAAATGAAGCGCAACTATATTTAGTTAGTTTGTTTCAGTTTAAAGGATTAGTATTTTTAGATAAGTTAAAAACATCTTTGTCAGAATGGGCTCAAATTCAATTATTGGAAATTCTTCAAAAATTTGATAATCAGGAAATACCAAATATTAGGCCTTGGTTGCAATCAAAAAATAATTCGGTAGTGCAATTTTCTTTAAAACTAGTTAAAATTTATAATCAGTTTGATGTAAGAGATATATTATTAGAATTGTTATCTCATGAAAATAAAGAAATAAGAGTAGATACAATACAAGTATTAAATTACTTTCAGGATACTGAATGTAAACATTTTTTAAAAACAAAATTTAACACTAGCAGTGAAGAAGAACAAATTGAATTTTTTAGGTTGTTAGAAATAACGGCAGATACTGATGATGAAGTTTTTATTTTGGAAAATGTTGCTCATACTAATTTTAAAATAAAATTAGCTGCATTAAAAATTTTAAAAGCTATAAACTTAGAAATATTTAATGAAGTAAAATTAGAAACAACAGATTTACAGGTTGTTGAGATTGTTAAATTTATTGAAGCCAATTAGTTATGGATAGCAGTACTGTAAGAATAATTCTACTTATAATACATTTTTTGTTTTTAATATATGCTTTTACGGTTGTAGTTTCTTATATATTTTTAGCAGTTATTTCAGCAATTGAAACCAGTGAATATTTAAAAAGAAATAGTTTTGTAAATTATAGTGAAATACTTTCTTCAACAGTTTCTCCATCTATTTCAATTATTGCACCAGCTTATAATGAAAGTTTAAATATTATTGAAAATGTTCGGTCTTTATTATCAAGTCATTATGTAAATTACGATGTAATTATTGTAAATGATGGAAGTAAAGACGATAGCTTAGAAAAATTAATTGAGGCATATGATTTAATTGAAATAAATTATCTTATTAATAATCAGGTAAAAACAAAACCACTACGTAGAGGCGTTTTTAAATCTACAAACCCAGCATTCGAAAAATTAATTGTAGTTGATAAACAAAACGGTGGAAAAGCCGATGCACTAAATTGTGGTTTAAATATAAGTAAAAGTGATTATGTTGCCTGTATAGATGTAGATTGTTTATTATTAGAAGATGCACTTCAAAAAATGATTAAGCCATTTTTGGAAGTAACAGATATAAAAGTAATTGCTTCTGGAGGAGTTATTAGAATTGCCAATTCTTGTATTATAAAAGAAGGTAAATTGATGGATGTTAATTTGCCTAGTAAATTTATTGAGATTGCTCAAATTCTAGAGTATTTAAGATCATTTTTATTAGGCAGAATGGCTTGGAGCAGGTTAAATGGCTTGTTGGTAATTTCTGGAGCTTTTGGTGTTTTTGATAAAAAAATAGCATTGGAAGTTGGCGGATATAATACTAATACCGTTGGTGAAGATATGGAGATTATTGTAAGAATGAGACGGTATATGGAAGAAAAAGAAGAGAAATATAAAGTAGCATACATTCCCGATCCTCTTTGTTGGACAGAAGCTCCTGATAACTATAAAATTTTAATTTCTCAACGGAATAGATGGACCAGAGGAACTATTGAGGTGCTTAAACTACATCGTAAAATTGGCTTTAACCCTAAATATAAACTATTAGGAATGCTAAGTTATCCGTATTGGTTTTTTTATGAAAGATTAGCGCCCATTATTGAAGTAATTGGGATTCTTTATTTTTTAATTTTAATTGCGCTTCAAAATGTGAAATGGGATTATGCATTTGCCTTTTTTTTAATGGCTTATTTATTTTCAGTTACATTTACTATTATCGCTATTTTTTCTGAAGAGCTTTCTTTTCATCAATATAAAAAAAAGGGTACAGGATTTAGATTGATATTAGTAACACTGCTTGAGCCTTTTTTATTGCATCCTTTTATTCTGTATGCTGCAATTAGAGGTAATATAGATTACTACTTTAACAAAAAGTTGAAATGGGGAGAAATGACAAGAAAAGGGTTGTCTAAGACCGAAACTAATAAATAATTTAAATTTATGAAAATAAAGTACTCAGCGAAACAATTAATAAATTACGCTTTCCTTATTACATCGTTAATTATTACTTTTTGGGTTATAAGTTTGTTTGACGTTTTTATGACAATTTCAAAAGGTATTAAAGTACCTAATATTGGAATTGTTACTTTTTATAAATTGTTAAATGATTTTTGGACAAGTATTATAATTGGTATTTTTCTATTCCCTTTAAATTGGATTTTAACTGTATTATTTAAAAAATTTGGCCATTTAATTATTCAAATTTTATTAGGAATATTGGTGTTAATCCAATTTGCATTGGTAAAATACAGTGCAACAACATTATTAAATTTAGGTGCCGACTTGTTAGGGTATTCTTTTAATGACATTACACTTACAGTATCCTCGTCAGAATCTTTGTCAGTTCTTTATTTTGTTCCTTTTGTTATTGTGATATCAATCTTTTTTGGACTAAATAAATTTTTTATAAAGTATGTTTCTAGACAATCTTTAATAGCTAGTTTATTTATTTCTGTATTGATTTTTGGAGGGCTTAAATTGGTGTTGTCTCAATCTTCAGAAAACGTTTATCGAAATAAATTAAATTATTTAGTTTCGGATATTTTAAAATTTAAGTATGAACAATACGAACTAAACTCATACAATTTATCTAATACAAGTAATTATCCCCTTTTAAAATCTTTTTCTGAAACTAAAGATGTATTGGCACCCTTTTTTAATATGAAAGAAGAAAAACCGAATATCGTATTTATTATTGTTGAAGGTTTAGGTGCTGAATTTGTTGGTAAAAATGCATATAGCGGATTTACACCTTTTTTAGATTCTTTAATTCCCCAATCATTGTATTTTGAGAATTTTGTAAGTACAGCTGGAAGAACTTTTGGTGTTTTACCATCTTTATTAGGATCTCTTCCTTATGGTGAAAATGGATTTATGGAATTGCAAAAAATACCTTCACACATATCACTAATAAGCGTTTTAAAAGCAAATGGGTATACTACTTCATTTTATACAGGTGATCCATCAAGTTTTGATAGAAAAATAAATTTTTTAGAGTATAATAACATTGATGTTATTATTGATGAAGATAAGTTTGGGCCAGATTTTGAAAAAACACAAGTTAATTCTGGAGGTTTCTCATGGGGTTATCCTGATGCTGAAATTTTCAAAAAAGTAGCATCTGTTTTGAACCCTGAAAAACAGCCAAGGTTAGATATTATTATGACTTTAACAAACCATGAACCTTTTAATTTTCCTTCAAAAGAGATTTATAAAATTAAAGTAGATAGTATTTTAAATGCAAAAAATAGCTCAAATGATTTTATAGAAGAAGTAAAATCTTATGAAAATATTTTTGCCAGCATTTTATACACAGATACAGCCATAAAAAGTTTTCTAAATAATTACAAAGAACGACCTGAATTTGCCAATACAATTTTTGTGATAACAGGAGATCACAGATTAATACCAATCAATCAAAAAGATAAGTTGTGTAGGTTTCATGTGCCGTTTTTTATTTACAGTCCTTTATTAAAAGAACCAAAAAAAATCAAATCTGTTTCTTCTCATTTAGATGTAACACCAAGTTTACTTTCATTTTTAATGAATAATTATAAGTTTAATAAATTAGACCAAACAGCTTGGATGAGCCAAGGTTTAGACACCGCTCAACAGTTTAGAAATATTCATAAAATACCACTAATGAGGTATAAAGGAAGTATCAATGATTATATTTACAAAGAATATTTATTTTCTGATGGTGAATTATATAAAATAAATGAAAATTTTGGAATCAATAAGGTTATAGAAAAAGAACTTTCTAAACATATCGCAGATTCTTTAATGGAATTTAAAAAATTGAATCGCTATACCATTCAAAATAATAGGATTTTTCCTGATTCACTAAATATTTACAGGAATTTGGTTATTGAATTTTCAGAAGAAGAACTAGCGATACTTAAAGACCTAACACGTAATTTAACTTTTGACCAATGTTTTAATTTGGCAAGAGAAACTGCTTCTAATAAAGATTATAAAAAAGCACGATTGTTGTGTGATTACATTATAAATGAGCTGCCTAACCATGCCGATGCCAGAACGCTTAAAGGAAGAACTTTAGCTTGGGAAGGTAAGTATAAAGTAGCTGAAGTTGAATTGTTAAGCGTGGTTAAAAGAGCACCTTTTTATTATGATAGTTATTTGGCATTGTTAGATTTGTATTGGTGGTCTAATCAAGATGAAAAATCTATCGAAATTGCACAAAAAGCATTTAACAATGAATTGAAAGATGGTAATATAAGCTTTAAGTTAGCCAAAGCTTATATGCGGATGGATAACAATTTGAAATCTGAGCAAATAATGGATAGCTTGGTGAAAATATATCCGGAAGACCAAGATTATATAACCTTTAAACAATCCTTAAAATAGCATGTTAAAGTCTGTATTTAAATTAACTTCAATAGCAATTATGCTAATAAGTAGCACCCTTTTTTCTCAGCAAAAAAGTTTTAATGGCGATCCTGATCTTGCTTTTGAAACCGCACGAAAAATGGCTTTTGATGGGCAACGAAGACAAGCTCAAGATACTTTATTGTTACTTTTAACAAAGTACCCAGATTATCTTGATATTCGCGATTTTTTAGCAAGTACTTATGCTTGGGATGGAAATTATGTAAGTGCAAGAAAAGAATTTAAGTATGTTTTGCAAAAAGATTCAGAGAGGCAAACAACTTGGGTGGCCGCTATAAATAATGAGTTATGGGCTGAAGTTCCTTTTTCTGCATTAAAAATGTCAAATGAAGCATTAACTTATTTTCCAAATAATGAAGAGCTTATGCTATTAAAAGCTAGAGCTGAAGCAAATTCTAAAAACCCAAAAGAAGCATTAATTACAGTAGATGCTCTTTTAGTAAGCAACCCAAACAACCAAAAAGCTATTGAATATAAAGAGAGTTTAACGCAAAAATTAAGATTTAATTCAATTGGAATTAATTATAATATAGATTTGTATTCGGAAGTCTTTGACCCCATGCAGTATTATACTTTAAATTATAGTAGGGCAACTAAATTTGGAAGTATTACTGCTAAAGTAAATTTTAACAGAAGATTTCAGGATAATGGTTTTCAATTTGAAATGGATATGTATCCACGAATAATGAAAGGTTTATATGCTTATCTAAATGTAGGATTTTCAGATTCATATCTTTTTCCAAAATCTAGATTTGGAGCAGAATTATACAAATCATTACCTCATAGTTTTGAAGCTTCTTTAGGTATTAGAACTTTAAAACATAGTTCAACTACAAATATTTTTACTGGCTCAGTAGGTTGGTATACAGGGAACAGTTATTTTTCTTTGAGACCCTATGTTACACCAGGAGATGCTGGTTCTAGTATTTCAGGAACACTCACCTATAGGTTGTACCGAAGCGATGCCGATAATTATTTTGAAATTTCAGCAGGAATGGGGTACTCGCCTGATGAGTACGAGCAGTTTTATGAGGGGGCTATTGAAAATAAAAAAGTAAATTTTGAATCTCAAAAAATGAAGTTCGGGTATTATTTTACATCAAAAGACAGTAAAAATGCTTGGGGGACTCAGGCTGGAATTACACATCAAGAAATTACTTTTGATCAAGGGAAGTTCTTTTGGATTTATTCACTAGGGGTAACTTATAAACTAAAATTTAAATAATGAATAGTTGATGTAACTCCATCAATGTATGTTGGCTAATTTTAATAATTTAAAGTTTTTAAAGCATGCTTTATAAAATCATATAGATTATTCCTCTTTTTTGGTGATGATTTAAATATGTGTGTTCGGATAAATTTCTTCACGAAAACTAAAAAGGACTTAAACTAAGTGTTTAAGTCCTTTTTAGCTAATTATCTGGATATTGGATTGAATCCGAGGTTTTTAGATTGTATAAATTGATAATTTTCTTTTTTATAAAAGTTAACTAATTGATAAACTAATTTTTTATCTTTTTAATAATTGAAACTGTGTTATCTTGCTCCTACCAATGATATAGAAGAAATTGTATCTCCCATACCAACCAAGGTTTTAGGCTTGTCAATTAATATTGTTGGAATAGCAATAAGATCATATTTGTCATTACTTACAATTCCGGTTTTCATTAAAGTTTTGATATCACTATCAGCTTCAACTAAATTAGATAAAGCTTGTAGTTCATTTAAACCAACATCAGAAACTTCTAAATCTTTTGCCCAAAGTAGTGTTTCATAATCGTCAATAGCTCCAGTTCCTGCTTTTGCGGCTGCAATTACAGCAGCAAGTTGCATACCATCCAAATTTTGTTTTGGAGTTACTTTAAATGATTTTTGTTGAAGTGTTACATACAATCCAAACATATGTAATTGAAGACGTGGACAATTAGTGTATTCAAATATTTTTTGCATTCCTTTGAATAGGTTTACACTATTTGTATTTTCAATACATTCTTTGGCTAAATCATCTTCACTAATAACCTCTAATATATCAATTAATTCACGTTCATTAAAACCTAAACTATCTACTTTAGTAGCCAAGTTGTCTAACAAATTTTTTCTAATAATAACATCTTGAGTAGAAGCCATTTCTAAGTGTAAAACGTGATTTTTATTACTATTTACCCACTTTTCTAGAGTTTTTATAGAGGCGTCAATTCTGTCGGTTCCCAGCGTTTTGTCAGACAGTTCTTGTTGTAACATTTGATAACCAGAAAGAATAATATAATCGTAGTTGATACTCTCATTAGAAAGGCAACTTGCAAAAGTTTCGTCAATATGTAATATAAAGTTTAAAGGATCATAAGTTGCTATAAATCGATTGGATTTAGGACACGTAAATGCTGTTCCGTCAACCGTAATTTTATCTCCTTTATCAAATTCAATAATCCAGTGAATTAATGGAATATCGTTAGATCTTTTAATATTCTTAGCTTTATTTACTGTTCCATTTTCATCTACAGAAACCAAATTTGGTAAATCTAAAAATAAACTTGCTTGTTCTTCACCTAAAGAAGCACAGTGAACAAATACATTATTAACACCGCAAACAGCCATTACATTAGCAACAATTCCACCTTGGCCGCCCATTTGTAATTTGTCATAACCCAAATTGTTTTGAAGCCATTGAAATATTTCTTTATCTTCAATTAACCATTCTTCAGCAATACCCTTAGTGAAACATTTTAAGAGTCCTCTAAAAGCATCTTCTTTGGTGTTAATAGTTGTTATATTTTTAGAAAGTATTTGTTTTTGGTCTATTTTAAAATCATGAATCAGCTTTTCTATATCTTTTCCTGATAATTTAATAACAGCATCAATATTTGCATTGAAAGCACTTATCAATCCGTTTATTTTGGACATTTTAGCTAACTGATCTGGGGCTGTTTTATAATTTTGAAGCCATTGCTTTTTGATTTCTTTTGTCATCATCTTAATCTTGTTTTCTTTAATAATAGTTCTTTAAAAATAAATTTCATTTTCAAGGAATTTTGACTTGCGAAAGTAGTTTATTCGAAAGTTAGAATATATGACATTTATTAGGGAATTTTAAAATGATAAGACGTGGGAATTTTGTAAGGAGAAAATAAGATACTTCCTTAAAAATAGATTATTTAGCTATAAAACCTTCAATTGAAAAAGAGTTACTAACTGTTTTTGAAAATATTTATAGATTAAATTAGTAATGAAGTAAAACTCATTGCTTCAAAATATCTTTTTTTTATAGTCTATAATTCTTCCGAATAAAAAGGGTAATCAGTATATCCTTTTTCACCAGTATCTGAATAAAATGTATTAACATCCCAATTAGCTATAGGTACATTTTTTTCAAATCTTTCTGCTAAATCAGGATTTGAAATAAATAATTTACCATAAGCTACCAAATTAGCTAAACCTTCTTTAATAATAGTATTCCCTTTTTCTTGATTGAAATTATTATTTATAATAAGGGTACCGTTATACAATGGGCGAAAATGTTTTGCTATATTTTGTACTGCATATGAAACCTTAGAAACATCAGTAAAAGGTTCTGAAAGATGTACATAAGCAATGTTATAATTGTTTAATTTTTTTATGACATATTCAAATAATGGAATAGTTTCTTCATCAACATCAATACCATGTATATTGTGCATAGAAGGGTTAAACCGAACACCAATGCGGTTTTGAGGGAAAACTTGGCTAATTTCATCTAAAACTTCAAAGAAAAAGCGCGTTCTATTTTCAATGTTACCTCCATATTCGTCTTTTCTTTGGTTGGAACATTTATTAAAAAATTGATGAAATAAGTATCCATTAGAAGAATGAATTTCTAAACCATCAAACCCTGCTTTTTTTGCATTTATTGCTGCTTGTTTAAATTCTTCAACAGTGGTTTTTATATCACCTAAAGTCATTTCTTTTGGTGTAACAGTATCCTTAAAACCGTTAGGAGTGAAAGATTTTGAGTTTGGATTGATGGCGCTTGGCGCTAAGGGTAACGCTCCATTGTGAAAATCTGGATGCGAAACTCTGCCAACATGCCATAATTGAATAAATATTTTACCTCCTTTTTTATGAACGGCATCTGTTACACTTTTCCATCCTTCTACTTGAGCTTCGGAATAAATTCCAGGAGTGTTTACATAGCCAACTGCTCGTTTTGAAACCTGTGAACCTTCAGTAATTATAAGTCCTGCAGTAGCTCTTTGTGTATAATACTTTACTTGTAAATTGGTAGGAGTATTTTCATTATTGTTGCATCTAGAACGAGTCATAGGAGCAATTACTAACCTATTTTTTAAAAGTAAATCTCCCATTTTATAAGGAGTTAAAAGTGGTTGGATTTTTTTCATAATCTTTTTTAATTAACTTCATGTAAAGTTAATTAATATCATTTGAAATATAAGTTTTAAGAGTTTAAAAATTATTTTATCAGTTAGAAAATGAGGTACAATTATATTAAAAATGTAAATTTCAATTAAGAATTAACGTACATAAAAATATAGGTTTTGTATAAATTTACTCAAGTAGTTCCTCACACAAAATAAAAAAGGAATTAAGTTAAACGCCTAAATTTTGAAAATGTTGAATTACTAATGAAGTAAAACTCATTGCTTCAAATTAGCTTTGGCAATTTCTATGTTTGTCAAAATTTCATTTCTTAATTTTAAGATTCTTCTTTTTTTATCAGGTTTCATGAGTGTGTAGAAATGAAAAACTCTTATAAATCTTTTAACTTCGGTCCAATAATACATAGCTATATAACCTGAAATTATAAAGGTGAATACAACAATCCATGAATTCCATAAATCAATATTTAAATAGTTTCCAATTAGTTTTATTTCTAACCAGTAAAATAAAGGAAATATAAAAAGGCCAGCTATCATTTGAGTGGGCGTTTTGTACTCAATATCTAGTTTTAAAGTTTTAAAAATAACAGAAGGTAAAATATATGGAATATAATTAGAAATTAGTCCAAATAAATAAATTGGGGCTAATAGTGCAAATTTCCCCATATAATTTATAAAAACGAAATAACTGTTTTTTTTAAGAAACCGATCTGTAAAAAAACCAGGTGTTAAATTTTCTTCATTTAGAAGGTCAAAAAAAAGATGAACTTTTATTTCAGTATCAGCATAGAGTTTGTAATTGTTTTCACGAAGTAATTTAAGCGATTTTGAAATTTGTGCTCTTGAGGCTAATGACTGTTTCGGGTTTAAATGTAAACCTGATTTAGGTTCATTAAAAGTGGTATAAAATTTATGACTTTTAAGTAAAAATTGTTCCTGTACTTTGTTAGAAGTGGTTGGAATGTATTTTTCAAGTTTTTGACGAATAGTATCTGTAAGTTTTAAAACACCCTTAATTTCATCTTCTAAATAAGTTTGTTCATAATCTTCTAATAAAATAGGTTCACTTATTGTTACGGAAACCATACTTCTAAATTGAATAGAGTCTGAATAATCTAAGGAAATAGGTAGTATTTTTAAGTTGCCATTAAGGTTTTTTATAGATTGGTAGCTTAGTGCAATTCTAGCTGTTCCTGTTTTAATTTCACGAAGCTTAAGTTCATAATAACTATTGCCTTCAGGGAAGATAAGAATTGTTCCTTTTTTGTCTAAATACTCATGACATTTTGAGAAAGAGTGGTTGTTATTTGGTTTTACACTAGGTTTAATGTCTTTTTTTCTAAAAACAGGAATGACATGAAAGTAGCTTAATATGCGTGCAAAAAATGAATTAGAAAATATACCTGCATTTCCTAAAAAACCAATTTGTTGCTTCATTAAAGAAGCTATAATTAACGGGTCCATAAAAGTGTTGGGGTGATTTGCCACAACAATTAAAGGACCATTATTGAGTAAATTCTTTTTTCCTGAAACCACTATTTTCTTAAAGAAAAAGAAGAGTGCAACTTTTATGATTTGTTTGAAGAAACGATAAATCATTCCATATTTTTTTTAAGATTTGCAATTTGAAGTAAAACAAAACCACTAACAAAAAAGATAGACATAAAAAGCATGCTATTTCGCATACTACCAGTAACTTGGTCAATTAATCCATAAGATAATGATCCAATTACAATGGCTAGCTTTTCGGTAATATCATAAAAGCTAAAAAATGAAGCTGTATCTTTAGTATCTGAAGGAATTAGCTTAGAATAGGTTGATCTTGAAATAGATTGTATTCCTCCCATAACAAATCCTAAAAAAGCTGCCAGCGTATAAAAAGAAATCTTGTCTTTTAGAAAATATCCAGCAATACAAATAAAAATCCAAATTATTAAGGTGGTACTAATTGCAAACCCGTTGCCTTTTAAATTAGATAAAAAAGCAAAAAAGTAAGCGCCTGCTATAGCTATTACTTGTATAATAAGTACAACAATAATCATTTCATCAGCGCCCAAACCAATCTCTTTATCTGCAAAAAGTGGAGCTAACAACAATACTGTCTGCACACCCATACTGAAAAGAAAAAATGAAGACAGAAAACGATTCATTGCAAATTTAGATTTCACAACTTTAAATACTTTTTTTAATTCCTTAGTTCCGTTCCCTAGAATATCCCAAGTGATTTTTTTTCGTTCACCTCTATCTTTTAAATAATGAAAAGAAATTTGTGAAAATCCCATCCACCAAATTCCAACTAAAATAAATCCGAATCGAGTTGCAGAACTTCCATTTTCAAAACCAAATAATTCATATTTTTGATATAAAAGCAAGTTTACAATCAGTAAAATCACGCTTCCAATATAACCCATTGAAAATCCTTTGGCACTTACTTTATCCATAAATTCATTAGAAGTAATCTCGGGTAAAAAACCATTATAAAAAACTAATGATCCTGCATAACCAATACTTGCTAAAACGGAACATGCAATACCGTATTCAACATTTTCTCCCGTAAAAAAATAGAGGCCAATACAAGATAATGAACCTAAATAAGTGAAAAATTGCATAAATCGTTTTTTTAAACCTCCAAAATCTGCAATTCCAGATAAAATAGGTGAAATAAAAACAATAACTAAAAAGGAAAATGAGATGGCAAAAGAATAAAGTACGGAGTTCTTAATGGTAAAATTAAAAAACCGAACCATTTCACCTCCATAAACATCTTGTGTTGTAGTTAAATAGTAAATAGGGAATATGGCAGTGGTTACTATAAGATTATAAACTGAATTAGCCCAATCAAATGAAGCCCAAGCATTTATCAATTTTTTATTGTTTTTTTCTAACATGAGGATTGTCTTGGTTTATTATTTTTTAGTTCAATAGTTGACCAATATACTTAAATAATTGCAAGTTTAGAATTTAGAACCATCTATAATAGCATTCTAAATTCTAAACATTGGTTTGGGTTATTTATCTTCAAGAATTAGTTCATTATTTTCAATATAACTTTTATCGCGTGTATTTTTTTGCACTGCAATAGAAGCATATAAACTTAAAAGGTATGACATTCCATAAAATCCTTTTTCACTCAAAAGTAAATCAGCATTCCACAAACCTATAACCAAAAGCAAAATGGCACTTAGTGCTGAAAACCAGCTAATTCCATAATACAAATCGGTAACTTGGAGTCCTTCTAATCTGTCTCGTACACTTTTTTGAACTGATATGGCTGAAAATAAGCCAAATAGTAAAATGGTAAAATAATAACCCCTCTCATTTAGTTGCATATCTGAATTCCAAAGCCCAATACAATAGGAAATGATACCTGCAAAAAGTACCACCCATGATGCTCCAATAAAAGCAGGAGTTGGTTTTTGATCAAATTCTTTAAATAGTTTTTTTGATGCAGATTTAGATCCGGATTTTGATTGTTTTTCTTGAGTGGTATCACTGTTAAAATTGTAGTCCATAATTATAAATTTAGTTGTTAAATATTTTATTCTATGGGACAAAATTGCGGTATTTAATTCCACTATTAAAATCAATATTTTAACAATACTTACGATTAAATATATAAAAAATACTTAATATAGTCATATATAACTTATATTTGAATAATATAACTTACGATATAAATGAGTATTATTCATTCAATAATTACAACCTTATCTAAAGAAGAAAAGACTGCGTTTGTATATAATCTTAAATTAAGAAACAAAAGAAGTGATACCAAGAACATAGAATTATTTAAGCTTTTAAGTACTTCTAGCCAATTAAATGGTTTAGATATTTTGCTGTATGATAAACCTTCAAAAGGAGCTTATCATGCGCTGTGTAAACGCTTGCATGATTCCTTAATAGATTTTATTGCTACTAAAAGTTTTGATAAAGAGTCATCAGAGGAAATGAGTGCCTTAAAATTAGTGATGGCCAGTAGAATTTTTTTTAAGCAAGACCAAACATATATTGCTTTTAAAACGTTGGCAAAGGCAGAGTTAATTGCAGTTAAATATTCTTTATTTAGTATTTTAAATGAAATTTACCACACTCAAATACTACATGCGCATTTAAATAGTGCATTAAATTTGGAACAAACAATAGGGAAGTGGCAGGCCAATAAATTAGATATTCATCAAGAAGATAATTTAAATTTATTTTATGCCAGTATTCAAGCAGAGTTGAATGAAAGTAACCCCAAAGTTGCTGACATTATCAATAGAAATTTACAATTATTCAATATCTCAATTTCGGAAAATTTAAGTTATCAGTCCCTTTTCAAGATTTTGCAAATAAGCAATCAGGTGGCTCATATTACCAGAGATTATTACGCCATTTTTCCGTTTATTGAGGATGCTTGTCGAAAAATTGAAACTTCAGAAAGATCTTCAAATAAACATTTATTTGACCACTTGCAGATTTTGTATTATTTGGCAAATACTTATTTTAGAGTTAAAAATTTGAAAGAAGCGGAGAAATATCTTCAAGCTATGCTAATGAATATGCATTTAGAAAATAAAAAGTATTACACCATTTTTTATCCGCAATATGCTGTAATAGAAAATTTAGTACTTATTTATTCAGGGAAAAATGAAGAGGCGATTAAAAATTCTCAAATATTTAATTTTGAAAAGTACAAAAACAAACAAGTTAGTACTCTTGATTTAAAATTAACCTTTGTTGTATCCTTGTTTTTAAATGAGAATTTTAAAGAAGCTTTAAAAGTTTATCAGGATTTTTATCATAACGATCAATGGTATATTAATAAAATTGGATATATCTGGGTCATTCAAAAAAATCTAATTGAAATATTGCTACTTATAGAATTGGATTATTTTGAGTTAGTTGAATCTCGCTTAAATGGTTTTAGAAAAAAATATACGGAACATCTTAAGGAGCATAATGAAACGATTGTTTTAGAGTTTTTAAAATTAATTACAATTTATTATTATAAAACTGAGAATATTTATTCTGAAGCATTTATTAAAAAAGTGGATGTGCTGCTACTCAATAAAAGAAAGGAAATAGATATTTTTACGATAAGTTTTTATTCTTGGTTAAAGGCTAAAATAGAAAAGACAGAATTGTATAAAACAAATTTCAATTTTGGTATTAATTTATAATAATAAATATAGAGGTTAAAAAAAAAATCAACTAGAAAATATTTTTAAATATCTTATTTGCAAGTATGTATAAAAATAGATATAGAGAATTTCCAGTTGTTAAAATTTTAAATGTGATAATAAAAAAACACAGTATTTTGCTTGGTTTTTATAGTGAAATGTAGCATTTAAGATTTAACGCAACCGAAAATATGGGATTTCACAGAAATTTTGGAACGCAATTCCTCACTTAAAGAATCGCTACTTAAGACTTTCTTTAAATTATATGGAGATGAAATTGGTGAGATTGTATTTTGTTTGAGTCGCAATAAAAACTAAAGGTTAAGAACTTATATTGCTGAATATTGTTAACTTTATAATGTATAAGAGCAATTACGTTTTGCTTTTATACATTATAAAGAATGCTCAGATAATATTTAATAAATAATGGAGTGCTGAAAAGTTTAAATATTTCATTAACCATCATAATTTTTATAATTATCACTAATTCTTTTATTAGTTGTAAAAATCAGAAAACTATGATTGACAATACAGTAGTTAAAGAATTAGATATTCAAAAATATTTGGGTACTTGGTATGAAATTGCGCGATACAATCATAGTTTTGAACGCGGGCTAGTTAGAGTTACAGCAAATTATTCCATGCGTGATGATGGTAAAATTAAAGTGATAAATAGTGGCTATAAAGATAGTTTAAACGGTAAATTTTCGCAAGCTGTTGGGAAAGCAAAAATCCCTGATTCCATTAACGAACCGGCAAAATTAAAAGTGTCATTTTTCTTGTTTTTTTATGGCGATTATTACGTTATGGAATTGGATAAGGATTATCAATGGGCTTTGATTGGTAGCAGTTCAGATACGTATCTTTGGATTTTGAGTCGTAAGCCACAAATAGAAAAAAAGCTTTACAATGAATTGCTTGACAAATTACAAAAACGGGGTTACGATATTTCTAAGCTTATAAAGGTTGACCAAAAGAAGTCTTGAAATTTTAACAAGAAATAAAATGAATATAAAAAGTGTAATTTTTAGTTATCTACTCACCTTTGCGGTTTTTTTGGTTGTAGATATGTTGTGGTTAGGTATTATTGCTAAAAGTATCTATCAAAAATACCTAGGTAGTTTTTTAACGGATACTGTTAATTGGACTGCAGCCATCATTTTTTACGTTATTTACGTTGTGGGAATTTCAATTTTTTCCATTTACCCATCAGTAAATAAAGACTCTGTTTCTCATGCAATTTTAATGGGGGCTTTATTTGGTTTTTTCACATATGCTACCTATGATTTAACTAATTTAGCCACCCTTAAGAACTGGCCACTAACTATCGTTTTTATTGATATTATATGGGGTTCTGTTCTTTCTGCCGTAGTTAGTTTTTCTGGTTTTTATATTGTTAAATGGTTGACTTAACAAGAAAAGTATGAAAAAGAAGCACCTTATATTACTGGAATTTATTTACAATACATTAATTATGGAGGAAATCAAATACTTTAAAATTAAATAGAAATTAATAGAATTAATGTTTTCACGCTAAATAATAAAGAGAACATACAAATTCTGGCTATGCTATCTGTTTAGTAATTAATAACATCAAAATATTCACTTATGATGACTCTATTTTTACAAGCTTCCTTGCTTATTTGGGTTTTGGTAACACTTATATGGATATGGAGCATTTTTATAAAAAATGTAAGTATCATTGATCTATTCTGGGGTTTTGGTTTTGTAGTAGTGAATGCATTTTATGTATTCATGTCAGGTGAATTAAATCCCAGAAAAATTCTGATATTGGTACTAGTTACCGTTTGGGGCCTAAGGCTTTCCATATATCTTGCCTCCAGAAATATTGGCAAAGGAGAGGATTTTAGATACCAAGAATTCAGACGTAATTATGGTGCAGAGCGTTATTGGTGGTTCAGTTATTTTCAAACTTTTTTATTGCAAGGCTTTTTGATTATGATAGTTTCGTTGCCCTTATTGGGAATTAGCATGAGTAATCAATCAGGAGAACTAAAGATATTTGATTACTTTGGGATTTTAATTTGGATGATTGGTTTTACTTTTGAAGCGGGAGGCGATTTTCAGTTATCACGTTTTAAGAGAGATACCAAAAACAAAGGAAAGGTTTTGAATACAGGCTTTTGGAAATACACACGGCATCCTAATTATTTTGGCGATTCGGTGGTGTGGTGGGCTTATGCCATTTTTAGTGTTGCAGCAGGAAGTTATTGGCAAATTATGGGTTCAATAGTTATGACTTTGCTGATTATCAAGGTATCAGGAGTGGTCTTGCTAGAAAAAACCTTAAACAAGTCAAAACCCCAGTATCGTGATTATATTCAAAAAACAAGTTCTTTTTTTCCTTGGTTTCCTAAAAAATAAACGACAATGGATTTTATTATTAAAAATATCTGGCTTATACTTTTTGTAGTTTGGGGATTGCCATTAAGCTACTACAGAAGCAAATTCCGTAAAATAGTTTACCAAACAGATAGTTGGGTGATTAACATTAAACCAGTTTTTTTAAAAGAAATTAAAGGGCTTTTTGGAAATATATTTCCTGATAATCTCGAATACAAAAAGTTCAGAAATTTTTATTTGTTTTATCTGACCATCTATTTAATTTTGTTTATTGGCTATATTAATTCTGATGCAAATTCCAAAAAAATGCAAAAGAAGAAGTTGGAAGTAGCGTCCCAAAATTTAAATGAATGGATTACTGAAGAAAATTTATGGTTAACTGACATGAAATTTTAGATTTCAGTTGGCTAACATTAACAATTGGAGATACCTTTGTAATAGATGTAAGTAAACATTAGAATTAGATGTTTCTCGTTTTAAAATGGCTTGAACAATGTGTATTTTAATCCATATTTTAGAGTAAATAGCCAAATACTAACAATTTTTAGAGTAACAATACACAAATTGTTCTAATTTAATAAGTAGTTTATAAAAATTGCTAAGCAGTTAAGCTTTGGTAAAATAGTGTGTTTTGGATTTTTAGGAAGTTTTCAAATAAGCAGTAGTCACAACGTGAAAATAGCAAAGAAGTTTTAAGTGTTAAATCTGTGAAACAACAACGAATTTTGTTTATACCTGCTAAGCATATTAAAACTTTTTTTAAAGCTTGATCTTTATCAAAGAAGCTTTTAAAGAGTAATTTTATAAGAAACGGAACCCAAGTGTTTTGATACATAATACTTATTCTTACTGCATAAAGCCAGTAATTTAAACCATTATCAAAACCTAGACTTGTGCTTGAGTTTTTTATAGTTTATTTTAATGTTGAAGACTTAACGTGATTAAAAATAAAGGTATTCGAATAAATTTATGTTTGTAATTCCTTAAGCAAAATAAAAAAGGACTTAAGTTAAATAACAAATTCCTTGATTTGTAAGTGGCAGGATCCAGAATTGAACTGGAGACTTCCTAGTTGTGAATTGTTAATCTTTATTTTTTTAAACTTGATTTTTTTATTCAATGAAGTTGCGATTAAATCACAGTTATAAGGAAAATAAAACTCTTTATAATACATTAATGCATTACAAAACTCTATTGGTTGAAAGCTATTTAAAGTAGTAACATTAGCATTAAAACGCTGTTTAATTTCTTCTTTTTGTTTTGTTTTGTTATTTTAGTTTGGTACTACATTAAGAAAACGAATTTAATTCATAAATATAGTCGTCCAATTTCTCTATGGTTTCTATATTGTTTTTTAGGTATGAATTTAAAATACGTTTTACATCATTATTATCTTTTTGAGTTGTAATGTTATCAAAATAATCATTTACTGTTGTTTCTTTGCTTTTACTTATATACCCAAAGCCTTTATAAATTCCATTTAATACTAATACAATTGAATGCTCTTTATTAGTTCTGCCGGTTTCTTTAATTACAAAGTTCTCAGTATTAAATTTTACAGAGTTAATTGCTTGCTGTACTCTTTGATTGTAGGTTATAACATCCTCTTCATTTCTACAAATACCTTTGCATTGTTTTATTTGATAATGAAAACAACTGCTAACATTTGATTGCAAATGACAATATTTTGGGCATAATTCAAACTCTTCACATAATTTTTCTAAAAAATTTCTACATTCAGTTTCGTTGTAAAATTTCATTAAGGGTTTTGCAATTAATTTTAATCGATTGTATGCTAAATGAACAACCCCATCTCTGTCTTCATAATTAAATAAACCAATACTTTCACTTGCTCTTCTTTGTGAACGGTTGAATTTTGGATATATTTTTTTTATTTCAGACGACTCCATTAATAAAGCTACCAGTTCACTACCAGTTTCAACAAAAGTTATATTGCTTGTTTCTAAACACATAGTAACTTCTTTTTTTGCTTTATCATAAAAATGACTTAGCACTCGTTGTTTTATGTTATTTGCTTTTCCAACATAAATAATTTCATCTTTACTATTTTTAAAATAATACACTCCAGTTTTTATTGAAAGATTACCAATTATTTCTTTAGGCAATAAAGGAGGTAAAGTTGATTGTCTTGAACTCGGATTTAAAAATGAATTAAAAACTATTTGATCTTCATCTAAAATCAATAATTTTTCAAATAATATAGTAGTAGCCTCTGCGTCACCTTTAGCTCTATGTCTATCTTTAATTATAATGTTTTGTGAAGTACAAAGTGCACCTAAACTATATGATTTTAAACCAGGAATTAGTTTTCTAGATAACCGAACAGTGCATAATTTTTTTCGTTTAAAATCAAATCCTAAATCTTTAAATTCTTTATGAATAATATTGTAATCGAAGTTAACATTGTGCGCTACAAATATGGTGTCTTTAGTTATTTCGGCAACTTTTTTTGCAATTTCATAAAACTTTGGAGCATTGCCAACCATTGCATTGGTAATACCTGTTAAATTAGTTATAAATGGAGGTATTACACACTCAGGGTTAACAAGTGTGGTATATTCATCTATTACTTTTTCTCCATCAAAAACAAAAATGGAAATTTCAGTTATTCTGTTGCTGTGCCCTGTGGTTTCTATATCTACTATTGAATACACTATTTATAAATTTTTTCTAATTCTTTCAATTCAACACCTAATTGTGTAAGCATACTTGCAATACTGCTTAATTTTAGTTCGTGCTCTTCATATTCTTGGGTATTAATGCTACAGGTAAATTCCCATAATTCTAAAACTTCATCTATAGGAACATAATATGGGTCGTATTTTTTGTTATCAGAAACCATTAATAGCATTCCATGTTCTTCAATCTTATTAAAAACTCGTTTATAAACAATACCATCATTTAGCGTAAGAACAATATAGGTTCTGCCATCTTTTATAGAGCTAACTTCTTCAATAAAACGAGCAACAATATAAGACCCACTTTTTACGGGTAACATGGAGTCACCTTTTATAGGGAAAGCTCTATGTGTGCCCGTTGGTAAAAAAGGTAATTTTATTTTATTCAAATGTTCTATATATTCAGGGTCAGAATATCCTCTTAAATAACCAGCAGAAGCTTCCACTGGGATAATCTCTATTAAATCTTCATTAGCTCCATCAACAGTAATAGGAAATAGTAGTCTTTTGTTTCCAATTTCAATAAATGAAGGGTCTGTTGCTGAAGATAAATTGTTTTTAATTAAAATATCAATTGAAATTTTAAAATATTCAGATAAATCAACTAAAAAATCAATAGGTGGTACAGCTCTATTCTCTTCATAAGAACTTATGCGTGAGCGAGATACTTTTAAATCTTCAGCAAATTGTTCTTGGGTTAACCCTTTTAAGATTCTAATGTGTTTTATATTATTTGCTAAATAAATCATAATGCTAAATTTGTGAGCGATGTTTGCTAATATTTTGAGCTAAGTTAATAAAAAATATCTAACCAAAAATTTTATTCCAAAAGAGAATTTGATATTTATGAATATGAGGCAAATGGAATCGATTCATTGAATAATCTTGGGATTAAAGTAAAAAATTTATATTTAAAGCAAAGCGGAATGAATGGTTCTTTAAATTTGAATTGTGAGTTGAAACGCAAAAACTAGTTGAAACGTAATGAATTTTAACGATAACTATTATTAGTAATACTTATAAATTAAACGGTTATAAATTAATCACATTGATGCATTTAAAAAAATTAATGTTTTTTATTTTTTTAATAATATATAATTTTCAATATTCCTATTATCCCAATCATCTAATACACCGCTTTCATAAATGCAAGTAATTTCAGAATTAGAAATATACTTAAAATCATAAATGTCTTTATTAATTGACAAATGCATAATAGTTATTTTATAATTAGTATTTGTAATTTGCTCTGTGGCACTTAAATATGTGGTACTTATAGCATTTATTCTTTCGTTATAACTTATTCCATTAGCAATAAAATCATTTTGGGTAAATCTAAAGTCCTTTAAAACCTTTGTGCCATAAATATTTACATATTCACCTGCCCATTCTCCTTGAATCCAAATAGGTGGAGTAAAATACGTGTCATTTCTAATGGGAGAGACATCAAAGATTCCACTAACATCAACTGAACAAGATATCAAAAATAGGAGAGCCATAATTATTAAACCTAACCTTTTCATGATATTAGTTTTTAAACTTGATGATTAAAGTTAGATATTTAGTTGGAATATAACAATGACGATTATCACTAATTAAGATGTTGACTATCAACCTATCAGGTGCAAATCGCAAATGAATTAGTATATAAAAATATACTTTGCTCATCCTTAATTCTTACCTTTGAAAGAGGAACCAATGAAAATACTAATGGACTTATTAGAAGATACCTACCAAAAGGAACTGATTTTAATAATATTAATGAAAAATGCAGCAAATTATACACGAAAAACTGAATAACAGATTCCATAAAATTATAGGATATTAAACCCCAAATAAATAATGAATTCTGAACTAAAATTTGAACCTTGAATGTATCATAAATATGGCAAAACTGATTATAAAAAAAACTTCCGAATGGTATAATCAAATGACAGATTTCAAAATTTATGCTTATTTTTAAACTAAATAATGAACCGACAAACATTTAACAAACAAGTTGCTACGTCCGAAAAATCTCCAATTTTCTAGTCGCACAAATCTTAATACGAATCCGTTGACTAAAATTATGACAAAAATATTGCTTCAAATAATATTCCTGATTGGATTTTGCATTTCAAGTTATTCTCAAAAATCTGAAATGAGTAATGCTTTTAAAAATAAAGAATTTGAAAAAGTTATTCAATTAGGTAAACAACTCATCGAATCTGAACCAAATGATTTTGATGGACTTTTGGGAATTGGGAAAGCATATAATATCTTGAATGAATTTAATAAAGCAATTCCTTTTTTAGAAAATGCAAGAAATTGTTCTGAAAATGATTGGCAATTTGCTTGGTCGAATATTGAATTAATGGAATCAAATTTCGCCATTGGAAATATAGAAAAAGCCAATAAATTCTATAAAAAATCTTTAGAATACAATGGAACTAAAAACTCAACAAAAAAGTTAAACGGTTTAGCTTTATTGTTTGGTTTTCACAGCTTTTATGAAAGTTGGGAAACATTAGAAACTGATAATATTACTTTTCATTTTCAAAACGGTACATCAATTATTAACAAAGAAAGTTTCATTAATGAAAGAGAAGAGGCATTTTTAAATATCAATACTTTTTTCTCATCTGATTTACCTAAAAAAATTGATTTCTTTGTTTGGAAATCAAATGATGAAGCAATTAAAATTTTAAATAATTCATTAGGCTTTACAAATCCAAAATATTGCATTTCTCACAATAGAGACACTCAAACAAAAGGACACGAAATAACTCACAATATTTCTTTTTGGTTTGATAATACAAATAATAGAAATAGACTCATTAATGAAGGAATTGGAGTGTATTTTGACCAAACAAATTCAAATAGAACTCAAAATGCGAAAAATACTTTACAAAGTAAAAAAATAGATATAAAAGAGATTTGGCTAAATGCAAACCAATACTCGGAAGAAATATTATATCCAATAGCTGGCGCTTTTGTTGAAAGCCTTGTTTTAATTGACAAAGAAAAGTTTCTTGAACTATGTAAAAATCAAACTTATGAAAATGCTGAACTAATTTATGGAAAAGAATTAGAAAAAATTATATTAGATTTTAATAAGAAACTGAACAAATAACTGTTTACAACAACTCATAAAATATTTAAATTAAATATAAACCAGCAAACATTTAGTAAACAATTTGCTACTTCAAAAAATCTCCAATTTTCCAGTCGCACAAATCTTAATCCGTTCCCTTTAATTGCTAAAAAACTTCACAAGAAGATTTGAAAGAAAAAAAATATTTTTTTTAGATAAAAAAATTTATAACTCCAATTCTATTCAAAAATTACTATTTTCCTTGCATCAATGCAATGAAATCTGGTTCCTTTTGTAGGCAATTAAGATCAGGGTCATGTTTGAGATAGTTATAATTTTCAAATCCATTTTCCATTGCTTTTTTAAGATTTTCAATTGCAGCTGGTTTATCATCAATTAATGCATAAAAACAAGCGGCATTATAAACAATAATTGGGTCATTTGGATTTTGTTCAATTCCTTTTTGCATTTCTTTTTTTGCTTCCTCTAATCGACCTAGTCTTTTTAATGTAAAGGCATAAAATTGGTGAGCACGAGAGTCATCAGGGTGATGTAGCAAATAGGTGGGGTAAAATAATTCCGCCCGCTCAATAATATCCTGAAGATTTTTTTTATCGTGTAATGTTTCATAGACCATCTGCAAATCACCATAAGGAGAATGAAAATCTTCATTAAGCTCTAATACTTTATTAAAATCAAATACAGCGTCAGCATCTCTTTCCATCACTCTATATAGTCGACCCCTAACCCAATAGGCGAAAAAATTATCTGGATCAAAGGCAATTGCCTTTTCAGTGGCTATCAATGCTTCTTTTGGTAAATTTTTATTATAATAAACCAGACCCAGAGAACTATATGCTTCAGATGAAGTAGGATCATAGATTAGTGCTTTTAATGATGATTCTTCTGCTTTTTTAATCCATTTGAGATTCTTATCATGTGTTTCATATAATAAAGCACAAGCCTCAGCCATTCCAGCATATGCAGCGGCATATTTTGGATCAAAATCTATTGCATTTTGAAAAAGGTCAATAGCTAAAAGAAGATAGGTTTTTGTATACCTAAAAAGAAATTCACGAGCTCTTAAGTTGGCATCATGTGCCTCACTATTCATGGTTGCTCTTTTGCTAAGTGCTACTTTTTCTTTAGGAGTAAGTTTTAATTGCAATGACTTTACAATCTTCTTAGCTACCTGTTCCTGAATACCAAAAACATCCTCAATTTTGCCGTGATAAATCTGGGCCCAAAGTTGAGCATCCTTTTCAACATCAATTAACGCTGTTGATATTTTTAAATCATGCTTCAGCTTACGTACAGTGCCTTGCAAAAGGAAATTTGCATTCAATTCTTGACCCAAGGAAACTATATCCAACTCAGAATCTCTATACCGCATAGAAGTGCTTCGTGAAGCAATGTCAAGCTCTTTAATTCCAGATAAACGAATAATGATTTCTTCTGTTAACCCATCACTAAAATAATTACTGTCATTATCTGAACTGAGATTTTGGAATGGTAAGACTACGAGTTTTTTATTGTCATTATTAAGTTGATGTTTAGGTTGTTCTGAATTTAATTTATCTTCCTCAAAATTTTTATTTTTTTTAATTCCTTTTGCCGATAATTGATATACCCAAGCAAAAACTAAACTAACAGGAAAGCCAATAATCAATATAAAAATCAAGGTTTTCATTAAATATTTTGGCGCATTGAAAGCTGGAAGAACAATGGAAGATACCTGAGCAATTACCCATGCCACTACTAAATAGGTTATTGCTGTGCTAAATACATTACGTCTTTTAAGCTCTGCTATGTATTTTTTGAAATTCACTTTAACTTGGCCTTCGTTTTATTAAAAAAATCTAATGCTTCCAATTATTATTTTACCAAGATTGGAGTGACTCTAGACAATATAAAGGGGGGCATAGACTGGAAAAGGAGCATCTGAAACCATCAGCTTAATTCATATTTAAAGATAAGAAAAATTTATCTAACTATGTATTAAGAAATACTAAATAATTTCTAAATTATTAGTATTAGAAAGCTACTTCTTTGTTGTTTTGTTCAAATTATTTTCATAGTTGAAATCTTTATTTCCCATTGCTTCGAGTCGTTTGTGAGTTGTTTCTCGTTTAAATTGCGTTTTCGTACTTTCTTGTTGTATTCTTCCGAGTCATTTTTCAATTTTAAATCGAGTAGAGTGGAAGTCAATTAGGAATTTGTCTACTTTGTGAGTTTATATTTTAAAGAACTTTTATAAAATCTGAGTTGAAATCCGCAGTTAAAGGCAATAATGGGTATAATTCATTGCTAGGTTTGGTTACAGTCCGACAAACATTCTGTATATTTAACCTAATTTCTAAGCATGAAAATCCTAACGGATTTACACGCACGAAATCATAGCTCTATACCATTATCAACAAACACTGAGGAGTAACCAGATAAATAGCTAACAATCACAATAAAATATAAGTTGCAGAAATGATAAATGGCTTAAATACAAACGAGGTAAACCAAAGACTCACCTCTTTTGGCTACAATGAATTACCTTCCGAAAAACCTAAAAATGTTATTGGTATTGCGATGGAAGTTGTTAAAGAACCTATGTTTTTACTCCTTATTACTTGTGGTTTTTTATATATTATTTTAGGAGATATAAATGAAGGATTAATTCTTTTGTCAACGATTTTCATTATTATTTTCATTACATTTTATCAATATCAAAAAACTGAAAAAGCATTA
>NZ_JBFFOE010000009.1:0-49578 GCF_041562875.1 Lutibacter sp.
CACAGGAGTTTGGACAGCACCAAACTGGACAATTGGTTCATTAGCTTCAGGAGCAACCGAAACAATTACTATAGAAGCAGTTGTCGGAGTTGGAACAGGAGGAACAACATTAGTAAACACAGTTAGCAATACACAAGATCAAACAGATGATAATACAACTCCAGATGATGCAAGTGAAAGTGTAACGGTAACAAGTTCAGATTTAGTAACAATCAAAGTGGTTAACATTTTGACACCAGATGAAGGCGATGGAATTGTTTATACAATTACGGTAAGCAATATAGGAAGTGATGCAACAGGCGTTAGCTTAACAGATAATTTACCAGCAGGCGTAACGTATGTAAGTGATGATTCAGCAGGAGCTTACAACAGTGGATCAGGAATCTGGACTATTGGAGCTATTGCAGATGGTGCAACGGTAACATTAAATATTACAGCAACTGTAAATGCAGGAACATCAGGACAAACGATCACGAATGTTACTACAGCAGCCACAGGAGATCAAACAGATCCAGATGCAACAACAGATACTTTATCGGCTGATATTTTAGTAAATATTTTTTCAGATATTGTATTAACCAAAGTTGTAGACAATGCAACACCAAATACCGGAGATACAGTGACCTATACGGTAACAGTAACCAACAACGGTGCAGCAGCAGTTACAAATTTAGTTGTTACAGATGCGTTGCCAATGGGATTAACTTTTGGTTCAGCAACGCCAAGTTCAGGAACTTGGACAGCACCAAACTGGACAATAGGAAATTTAGCAAGAGGAGCATCAGAGAGTATTACAATTGAAGCGTTGGTAGTTGCTGCAGGAACAATTCCTTCAATAACGTTAACAAATATAGTTACTAATACACAGGATCAAATAGATACCAATGTAACATTGGATGATTCAACAGCTGATATTGTTGTTACGGCATCAAATTTAGTAACAACGAAAGTAGTTGACAATGCAACACCAAATGAAGGAGAGACGATAGTTTATACTATTGAAGTAAGCAATGCAGGAAGTGATGCAACAGGCGTTAGTTTAACAGATAATTTACCAGCAGGAGTTACATATATAAGTGATGATTCGTTAGGAGCTTACAATAGTGGGTCAGGAATCTGGACCATTGGAGCTATTGCAGATGGAGCTACGGCAACCTTGAATATTACAGCAACTGTAAATGCAGGAACAAGTGGTGATGATATCACCAACTTTACCACTGCAGCAATGGGAGATCAGTCAGATCCAACAACAGATGGTGATGATTTATCAGAATTAATTACAGTAGCAAATAATGCTGATATCGTATTAACCAAAGTAGTGGATAATAATTCACCAAATGAAGGAGATACAATTACGTATACAGTAACGGTAACCAATAACGGTCCAGCTGCAGTAACTAATTTAGTTATAGCAGATGCATTAGGTGCAGGTTTAACTTTTGGCTTGGTAACACCAAGTACAGGAACTTGGAGTTCACCAAACTGGACAATAGGTTCATTAGCACCAGGTGCAACAGAAACAATTACTATAGAAGCAGTTGTTGGAGTTGGAACCGGAGGAACAACGTTAACAAACACAGTTAGCAATACACAAGATCAAACGGATGATAATACAACTCCAGATGATGCAAGTGAAAGTGTAACAGTAACAAGTTCAGATTTAGAGACTCTTAAAACAGTAAGTGATGCTTCACCAAATGAAGGGAATATTATTACGTATACAATTACGGTTACTAACAATGGATTAAGTGACGCTACTAGTGTAAGTTTAGTTGATAACCTACCAGTGGGTGTAACATATGTGAGTCATTCAACTTCAGATGGCGTTTTCAATAACGGTTCAGGAGTATGGAGTATTGGAAGTTTAGCCTACGGAGACACAGCAACTTTAACAATTGATGCTTCAGTTGATGCAGGAACTGTTGGTGTAACAATTACAAACACTACAAGTGCTGTAATTGCAGATCAATCAGATCCAAATATTTCAAATAATATTGGAAGTGTATCAATAGTACCAGTAGCATTTATAGATTTAAGTTTGACAAAAACAATTGTAAATAATATTACCGCGCCATTAGTAGGTGATCAAATTACTTTTGAAATCAGAGTTAATAATGAAGGACCAACAGATGCTTCAGGAGTTCAGGTTACTGATTTGATTCCTTCTGGATACGAATTTGTGAATTATAGCTCAACAATTGGAGGATATGATCCAATTTCAGGAGTATGGCACATTGGAAATGTTGAAATAGGTAATATGGCAGTATTGTTAGTTGATGTTATTGTATTAGAAAGTGGAGATTACACGAACTGTGCAGAAATAACAGCAGCGAATGAAGACGATGTTGATTCAACACCAAATAGTGGTAATGACGGAGAAGACGATTATGCTTGTGCCTTAACAGTTCCAGTAAATGAAGCAGATTTAAGTATTACAAAAACGGTAGTTGCAAACAATGTAACACCTTTAGTAGATACAGAAGTTACTTTTGAAATTAGAATTACGAATAATGGACCTTTAGATGCTACAGAAGTTATAGTAACAGATATGTTACCTGATGGTTACACGTTTGTGAATTATAGTTCTACAATTGGAACCTATAGTGAGGTAAGTGGTTTATGGACTATTGGAACTATTTTAAATGGAGAAACAGAGGTATTATTAATTGATGTGATTGTTAATGCAACAGGAGAATATGAAAACTGTACTTCAATTACTAATTTACGTCAAATTGATCCTAATCCATCAAATGATAGTGACTGTGCTTCAACTACTCCAATACCTGTAGCTGATTTAGAATTAACAAAAGATGTTGATAATTTATTACCATACGCAGAAACTAACGTAGACTTTACAATTGTTGTAACTAACAATGGTCCAAGTGAAGCAACTGGAGTTGTAGTAACAGATTTATTACCATCAGGATATACGTTTGTAAGTTATTCAGCAACAGCTGGAACGTACGACGCAGGTTCAGGTTTATGGAATATTGGTAGTGTAATTAATGGAGAATCAGTAACACTTACTGTTACAGCATACGTATTACCAATTGGTGATTGGACAAATGTTGCAGAAGTAACAGCAGCCAATGAATTAGACTTAGATTCTACGCCGGGGAATAATGATATTTATGAAGACGATCAGGCGCAAGTAACAACTGCACCAATAATATTATTAACGATGCCTGAAGGATTTTCTCCTGATGGAGATGGTATCAATGATGTATTTGAGATTGAATTCTTAGAAGTGTTATATCCAAACTTCAGTATGCAAATAGTGAATAGATATGGGAACAAAGTGTATGAGTATCAACATAATGGAAATCCTAATACAACACCATTATGGTGGGATGGTTTCTCAAATGGAAGATGGAATTTAGATAGCTTAGAATTGCCAACAGGAACTTATTTCTATACTATTTACTTTAACAATGATGAAAGAAAACCACAAACAGGTTGGATCTATTTAAGAAGATAAAAAAAAATAATACAAGAAGGGAGTTTAAACTAATGACTCCCTTCTATTAAATTTTATAATCAAGGATTTATGAAAAAAATAAAATTACTTTTAGGAATTTTCGCTTTACTGTCCACGGTATTCGTTTTCGGTCAGCAAGACACTCAGTACACCCAGTACATGTACAACATGAATGTTTTAAATCCGGCGTATGCAGGATCTAAAGGGATTACAAGTATTGGATTGTTAGGTAGATCCCAATGGGTTGGGGTAGATGGAGCACCGCAAACACTTACATTATCTATACATTCACCAATTGGAAATCAGGTAGGTTTAGGACTTTCAGTAGTCCATGATGAGATAGGTCCAGTTAAAGAAGACAATATATATGTAGATTTTTCATATACCATACTCACTTCAGAAGAAGGCCGTTTGGCTTTTGGATTAAAAGGAGGGGTTACATTTTTAGATGTACGTGAGACAATAATGGTTGATGATTTAGACCCTTTAAATGTTCCAATCCACCAAACTTCACCTAATTTTGGAGCTGGTATTTATTTTTATACCAACAAGTTTTATGTTGGTTTGTCAGCACCTAACTTTTTAGAGACACGACATTTAGAAAAAGATGGAGGACAATCAAGTTCGGCAGCAGAGCAAATGCATTATTTCTTTACATCAGGTTATGTGTTTGACATTAATGAAAATTTAAAATTAAAACCATCAACAATGATTAAGGCTACATCTGGAGCTCCTTTATCAGTTGATTTATCTACCAACTTATTGGTAGAAGATAGATTTGAATTTGGATTGTCATATCGTTTTGATGATTCAATAAGTGGTATGGTTGGTTTTCAGGTAAATGAAGATTTTAGAATTGGTTATGCTTATGATCATACTATATCAAGTTATGGAGAGTTCAATTCAGGTTCACACGAAATAATGTTATTATTTGATTTTAATAGAAGAAACATAAAGAGTCCAAGATTCTTTTAATTTTAAAAAAAGTAAGTAAGATGAAAAAAATTACCCTTATACTACTATTGTTTTGTGCATCATTTGTAAATGCACAAGAACAGGAATATAGTATCAAAAATGTTTCTTCAAATACAAAATATCAAGATTTTGGAGTAAGTTATTTTGGAAAAAACACAGCAGTATTTGCTTCTGCACGTAAAGATAAATCTATTAGAAAAAGAGTTTGGCTTATTAATAACCAGCCTTTTTTAGAATTATACAAAGGAACTATTATTGAAAATGGAGACATAACTGATGTTAAACGCTTTTCAAAAGCATTAAACACCAAATTCCACGAATCAAATGTAGCCTTTACGAAAGATCTTAACACGGTTTATTTTACAAGAAATAACTATATAGATAAAAAGATAAAGAAAGATACAACAGGAATGATTTTAAACCAAATGTACAAAGCGCAAGTTGGTTTAGAAGGAGAATGGACAAACATTCAATCGATGCCATTTAATAGTGATAATTACCAAACAGGTCACCCAACTTTAAATGAAGCAGAAGATAAATTATATTTTATTTCTGATATGCCAGGATCTTATGGTTTGACAGATATTTACGTTGTAGACATTCATGCTGATGGTACTTATGGAGAACCGAAAAATTTAGGTTCAGGTGTAAATACATCTAGAAAAGAAATGTTTCCATTTATAGACCAACACAATGTGTTGTATTATTCTTCAAATGGTTTTCCAGATTCTAAAGGAGGTTTAGATGTTTATGCTACCAAATTAGGAAAGAATAATGAATACCATGAACCATTAAATTTAGGTTTCCCTATCAATAGTAATAAAGATGACTATAGTTTTGTGAAACAAAATGGAACAAAATCAGGTTACTTTTCATCTAATAGAATGGGAGGAAAAGGAGATGATGATATTTACTCATTTATAGAGTTAAATCCATTAAGTTTTGCTTGTTCACAAGAAATAGCAGGAGTTGCAAGAGATAAGAATAGCGGTGCATTATTACCAGGAACTTTAGTAACTTTATATAAAGGTGAAGAAAAAGTAGAGAGTATATTAGTAGGAACTGATGCCGTATTTAACTTTAGAGTAGACTGTGAAGCATCTTATAAAGTAGTAGGAGAAAAACAAAGTTATAAAGAAGATTCAAAAGAATTAACAACTTCAGACAAAGATGATTTAAAAACAGATTCTGTATTGTATTTAGAACAAGATGAATTTATTACGGTTCGTGGGCATTTAATGCTAAACATTAATCCAATTTATTTTGATCTAGATAAAGCAGAGATTAGAGATGATGCCGCTATTGAATTAGAGCGTGTAGTAGTGATAATGACAAAATACCCAGGATTGGTTGTTCAAATAGGATCACACACCGATAGTAGAGCTCCAGATAATTATAACTGGATATTATCAAACAAAAGAGCAATAGCTACTACAGAGTGGATTATTACAAATGGAATTGATAGGAACCGAATATTTGGAGGAGGTTATGGTGAAACACAATTGGTAAATGAATGTTCAAATGGTGTTAAATGTACAGATGAACAACATCAATTAAATAGAAGAACTGAGTTTATTATTATAAATCCAGGTATTATAAAACAATAATTTTTGAAATAACAATCAATAAAAAAAGCCGCTTTAAGCGGCTTTTTTTATTGATAATTTTAAACGAAGTTTTAACTGAGAAATATTTATAATTTCTAAAAAACGAAGTTTTTAGTTGTATAAAAGTTTTTGTAAAAAAATAAATTATTAAATTTAATGTTTATTCCCGCAAAACTGATTAATTTGAAATCATTACTTCCATTTTTTTATATTGTATTTGTGCTATTTTGCAATAATTTGATTGCCCAAAATTACCAGATGGTAACCGTAACAGGGATTATTTCTGGTAGTGAAACAAATAATGCGCTTTATAAGGCAAATTCTAGTACAATACGATCATTAAGGTACATTAGAGCTCAAAGAATTGAAGGGCCTCAAGATGGTTCTTTCAGCTTAAAAGGAGATAATATTAGATATACAGCAAAATCAACGGTATCTGGAATTCCTGGAAATCATAGTAAAATTAGATTTACGTTTTTACAATCTGATAGAATAACTCCAATTCCACCAAGTAATCTTAGGTTTATAATTAACGATATAGATGGACCAAATAATGAAGCCCTAGCAACTAATTGTGATGCGAATTTACGTTTTTTAGGGACGGCAAACCCAACTAATTTAAATGTAATTAATATGCCTCCAAATATTCTTGCAATTGGTGTTGTTGAAGAAAATGACGGTCCAACTAGTAGGGTAATGTTTGAATTTAAGGATGTTTCTGTCGTTGAATTGGATAATTATGCCAACAATGGATATTTGAAAGATTTTGATATGAATGATGATTATCCTATTTCAAAACCTATTTACGTAAAATGCAATTCATTTACGAGTAACATTTATACCCAAAAAGATTCTGTTGCTACAAATCAATCAAGTGAATTTAAAAATGAAAAGGAATTATATATGGTGATAACTGAGCCTATTTATTTTGATAATGACAATTCAAATATTAGAAGTGATGCTGTTTTTGAATTAAAAAAAGTAGTAGATATATTAAATAAATATCCTGAATTAATTATTGAATTACGTTCTCATACCGACGCTAAGGCAGATGATAAATATAATATGAAATTATCTAATAGAAGAGCTAAATCTTCTGTACAATGGATTGTTAAAAATGGAATTGATTCAAAAAGAATTATTGGAAAAGGTTTTGGGGAAACTAAATTGGTAAATGAATGTTCCAATGGTGTAAAATGTACTGAAGAGCAACATCAATTAAATAGAAGAACTGAATTTGTTGTTATAAATCCTGAAGTGATTAAGTAATTACAAAATAGAAATCATAAAAAAACCACTATTTAGTGGCTTTTTTATGATTTAGAAAATATGATATTACAATTCAAACCCTAAATCAACTCCTAAATTTTTAGCAATTAACTTAGTAATTCTGGTTTTTAATTGTGGAATTTTAATTTTTTCAACTACATCATTTGCAAATGCATATAATAGTAATGCTTTTGCACTTTCCTTTGGGATTCCTCTAGATTGCATATAAAATAAGGCACTTTCATCTAATTGACCAATGGTACATCCATGTGAGCATTTTACATCATCAGCAAAAATTTCTAATTGTGGTTTTGCATTTATTGTTGCGCCATCATCAATTAAAATAGTATTATTTTGTTGAAAAGCATTTGTTTTCTGAGCAGCTTGTTGTACAATAACTTTTCCGTTAAATACACCAACAGACTTATCGGCATAAATACCTTTATACAATTCATGGCTTTCACAATTTGGGAATTTATGATTTACTAACGTATGATTATCTACGTGTTGTTTATCACTTAAAATAGAAATTCCATTTAAGTTAGAAGTAATATGTTCTCCTTCTTGATAAAATTCCAAGTTGTTTCTAGTTATGTTCCCACCAAAAGAAAAAGTACTAACTGAAGCTACACTTTGTTGTTTTTGAGAAACAAAAGTACTGTCAATTAATGAAGAGTCATCAGTATCATTTTGAATTTTATAGTAATCTATAATGGCTCTTTTATGAACAAAAATTTCAGTAACTGAATTGGTAAGCGTTGTGTTTTTTGATAGATTTTGATGACGTTCAATAACTTGAACATGTGAATTTTCCCCAACAACCACTAAATTTCTTGGTTGAAGCATCACTTCTTTTTCGTTACCAGTTGAAAAATTAATGATTTGAATTGGTTTAGGTACAATTGTATTTTTTGGAATATTGATAAAAGCACCTTCCACTGCAAAAGCAGTATTTAATTCAGCCAAACTATTGTTTTCTTTGGCAATGGTGTTGAAATAATTATCAACTACCATTTTATATTTTGGTCTTGTTAGAGCCGAAGATAATACACAAACATCACATTCATCATGTGTAGTTGTGGATAAAAAAGAACTAAAAACACCATCAATAAAAATTAATTTATAGGATTCAATTTCATTAATTAAATAATTTTCAATGTTTTTAAAACCAACAGATTTCTCTCCTGAAGGGAAAAGACTAAAATCGTGTTTAAGTAACGGTTTTAAACTGGTATATTTCCATTCTTCATCTTTTTTTGAAGGGAATCCTTCATTCTCAAAATTTTGAATTGCTTTTAAACGAAGTGTATGTACGTTAGAATCTAAATCTAAACCACCTTTGTTTTCAAAAGCTAAAAATGAAGAGACTAATTTTTCTTTTAAATCCATAATTATTTTTATTTCAACCAGTCGTATCCTTTTTCCTCTAATTCTAAGGCTAATTCTTTTCCACCAGATTTTACTATTTTTCCATTGTATAAAACATGAACAAAATCAGGTACAATATAATCTAACAAGCGTTGGTAATGTGTAATTACTAAAACCGCATTATCTTTATTTTTTAGTTTGTTAACTCCATTTGCTACCACTTTTAAGGCATCAATGTCTAAACCTGAATCTGTTTCATCAAGTATAGCTAGTTTAGGTTCTAACATGGCCATTTGGAAGATTTCATTACGTTTTTTTTCACCTCCTGAAAATCCTTCATTTAAAGACCGTGATAAAAACTTCCGATCTATTTCTAACAAATCAGCTTTTTCACGAATTAGTTTCAACATATCTTTTGCTGGTAACTCTTCTAACCCTTGTCCTTTTCTAGTTTCGTTTATAGCAGTTTTAATAAAGTTTGTAACCGTAACTCCTGGTATTTCAACTGGATATTGAAAAGACAAGAATACACCTTTGTGAGCTCTTTCTTCAGGAGCAAAATCGGCTAAATCTTCACCATTTAAAATCACAGAACCTTCAGTAACTTCATACTCGTCCTTTCCTGCAATAACTGCTGAAAGTGTACTCTTACCAGAACCATTAGGTCCCATAATAGCATGAACTTCTCCAGCTTTTATTTCGAGATTTATTCCTTTTAAAATCTCTTTATCGTTGATACTTGCGTGTAAATTTTTTACTTGTAACATCGTTATTGTTTTATATAAAATCTAATATTATTTTATCTTCTATTTTTAATTTATCGGCATTCAAATGGATTTCTCCAGTATAATTCATTCCTAAATAATCTGCTGATTTTTGAAATGGGATGTAAAAACTTTTTTCAATACTATCGCTATGTGAATTTGAAATCACAAACATGTTTTTACCTTTTAATTTTCTTCCTGTTTCTTTTTTAACTCTAATTAAATCAGAAAAACGATCAAAAAACACTTTCATAATTCCGCTCATATTATACCAATATACAGGAGTTGCAAAAATAAGCGTGTCATATTTTTCAATAATTGAAGTTATGAGTGGTAAAAAATCGTCATTTAAATTTTTACTTTCATAATCGTAATATGAAAAATTATAATTATTTAAATCAATTACCTCAATATTATATTTTTCTGAAATAGCCACAATTGATTTTGCTGTATTTCCTTGACTTCTGGAAGAACCGAGAATAATTACTTTTTTACTTTCCATTATTATCCTACACTTCCTTCTAAACTAATTTCTAATAATTTTTGAGCTTCAACAGCAAATTCCATTGGTAATTTGTTCAATACCTCTTTTCCAAAACCATTCACAATTAAAGCAATGGCTTTTTCGGTATTTATACCACGTTGATTGCAATAAAATAGTTGGTCTTCACCAATTTTACTTGTTGTAGCTTCGTGTTCTATTTGAGCTGTTTTATTTTTACATTCAATATATGGAAATGTATGCGCTCCACATTGATCTCCCATTAATAAGGAATCACATTGTGAAAAGTTTCGTGCATTTTTGGCTCTTGGACTAATTTGCACTAAACCTCTATATGAATTTTGAGATTTTCCAGCCGAAATTCCTTTTGAAATAATAGTACTTTTGGTATTATTACCTAAGTGAATCATTTTTGTACCGGTATCAGCTTGTTGATAATTATTGGTAACAGCGATAGAATAAAATTCCCCAACTGAATTGTCTCCTTTTAAAATACAACTTGGATATTTCCATGTAACGGCACTACCAGTCTCAACTTGAGTCCAAGAAATTTTAGCATTTTTCTCACATAAACCTCGTTTAGTTACAAAATTGTAAACACCACCTTTTCCTTCTTTATCTCCTGGGAACCAGTTTTGTACAGTGGAGTATTTGATTTCAGCATCATCCAAAGCAATTAATTCCACAACTGCAGCGTGTAATTGATTTTCATCACGAGCTGGAGCAGTACAACCTTCTAAATAACTTACATAACTACCTTGATCAGCAATAACTAAAGTACGTTCAAATTGACCAGTTCCACCTTCATTGATTCTAAAATAGGTAGATAACTCCATAGGGCAAGTTACTCCTTTTGGAATGTAACAAAATGAACCATCAGAAAAAACGGCTGAATTTAATGCAGCATAAAAATTATCGGATGTTGGAACAATAGTTCCTAAATATTTTTTTACCAATTCAGGATGTTCTTGAATGGCTTCAGAAATTGGCATAAAAATAATACCTTTTTCGTTTAATGTCTTTTTAAAAGTGGTTGCTACAGAAACTGAATCAATAACAATATCAACAGCAACATTAGATAACCGTTTTTGTTCACCAATTGAAATACCTAATTTTTCAAATGTTTTTAGTAATTCAGGATCAACCTGATCTAAACTATCCAATTTTGGCTTTTGTATTGGTGCTGAATAATAGCTAATATCTTGGAAAGAAGGTTTTTTATAACGAACGTTTGCCCATTCTGGCTCTTTCATTTCTTTCCATACTTTAAAAGCTTCCAAACGCCACTGCGTCATCCATTCAGGTTCATTTTTCTTTTTAGAAATTGCAATTACAACGTCTTCATTTAAACCCACAGGAAATTTATCAGCTTTAATATCTGTATAAAAACCGTATTCGTACTCTTTAGTTTCGAGTTCTTTTTTTAAATCGTCTTCGGTAAATTTACTCATTTTAAAATTTTAAAGTGAAAATGATTCCCCACAACCACAAGTGCGTTGTGCATTCGGATTGTTAAAAACAAAACCAGTTCCGTTTAATCCTCCTGAGTATTCTAGTGTTGTTCCAACAAGATATAAAAAACTTTTTTTATCAACAATAATTTTCACATTGTTGTCTTCAAAAACTTTATCATCTTCTTTTTTTTCTTTGTCGAAAGTTAATTCGTAAGATAGCCCTGAACAACCACCGCTTTTTACACCAACTCTAACAAAATCTTCAGTTGGATTAAAGCCGTCATCACCCATAAGCTCTAATACTTTTTTCTTTGCTATTTCTGAAACTTTTATCATATTCCTTAAGTAGATTAATTCTAAATAAGTGCAAATATAGGCACAAATTATGGTTTTTAAAATCTTTTTTGTATGAATATAATTAATAGTGTTATAGTTGTTACCTATAAACTTTTATCTTTGCAAAATGATAGAAGATAAAAATCAAACACGTACAAGTTTAACAGAGTTAGGAGAATTTGGGTTGATAAAACATTTAACACAAAATTTTAAAATTCAACATAAATCTACCATTAAAGGAGTAGGAGATGATGCTGCTGTGTTGACAATAACAGATAAGCATATTTTAGTGACTACTGATTTGTTAATTGAAGGCGTGCACTTTGATTTAAGTTATATGCCTTTAAAACATTTGGGTTATAAAGCTGTAATGGTCAATTTATCGGATGTATATGCAATGAATGGTAATGCAACTCAAATAACGGTTTCAATTGCTGTTTCAAATCGTTTTCCGTTGGAGGCTGTGGAAGAATTATACGAAGGAATACATTTAGCATGTAGAGGTTATAATATTGATTTAATTGGAGGCGATACAACTTCATCAACTACAGGTTTGTTAATTAGTATTACTGCTATTGGTGAAGTTAATAAAGAAGAAGTTGTTTATAGAAACACAGCAAAACCTACAGATTTATTAGTTGTTTCAGGAGATTTAGGTGCTGCTTATTTAGGGTTGCAGGTTTTAGAACGAGAAAAACAAGTTTTTCAGGTAAATCCAGATTCTCAACCTGATTTAACAAATTATAGCTATTTAATTGAACGACAATTAAAACCCGAAGCAAGAAAAGATATTGTAAAGTTATTGAAAGATTTAGAAGTTAAACCAACGGCTATGATTGATATTTCAGATGGACTTTCTTCTGAAATTTTACATATTTGTACTCAATCTAAAGTTGGATGTAATTTGTATGAAGATAAAATACCATTAGATCCTCAGGTAATTTCTACTTGTGAAGAATTCAATTTGAATAGTACAACTATTGCGTTAAGTGGCGGTGAAGATTATGAATTGTTATTTACTATTTCACAAGAAGATTTTCCAAAAATACAAGCCAATCCACATTTATCTATTATTGGTCATATTACTGAAGAAAGCGAAGGTGTAAATTTAGTAACTAGAGCAAATCAACTTATAAAATTAACGGCTCAAGGCTGGAATGCTTTACAAAAGGAATAAAAGTTGTATAAATACAACTACAAAAATGCTTAAATTTCAAAAATTTAGGCATTTTTATAGTTTGTAAAAAGAGCTTTCTTCGGCATAGTAATTGTTGAATTAAAAAAAACACTCATGGTTATGAAACGTACTCTGCTAATTATTTTATTAATTCCTGCGTTGTTATTTTCACAAGGGAAACTTGAAAAAGCAAAAGAAAGCTTATCAGAAAGTAGTGAAACAAGAAATGATAGAAGCACAAGAACTTCTAGAAACAATCATCAAAATTCTTCAGACAATAATGGATTTTTCTATGACTTTTTTATTGAACTTGGGTACTATGCCCTTTATGGTACAGTTATAGGCCAATCAGAATATAGAAGTTTAACGCCACACCCATATTATAAAAATACCTTTGGTGAATATTTAAAAGGGGATTCTACAAATTCAAAAAATAGTATTTTTAAAATAAGTGCAATTCGTCATTTTAATAAAAGGATTAATGGATTAGAAATAAACGCGAATTATAGAATTTTACCAATTTTTGGACTTGAAGCATCCTATATTCATTTTTCAGAAAGAACTATTATTGGAAGCGATTATTTAGAGGTAGCTTCACTTATGGCCAATTATTATAGAATACGAGAAAAAAATATTTCACTTTGGTGGGGATTAGGGACTTCATATGTTGGTAATGATGTTAAAAAACTGGGTTTTGCATATAACATTGGTACTGAAATTTACCCTTTTAAACCAATTAGCCTACACGTTTCTTGGAAACAAAGTTTTATAAATAATACAAGTATTGATGTTTTTAAAACTCAAATAAAATACCATATAAAAAACACAGCTCTTTTTACTGGATATCATGAGTATCAATTAGGAAGTGAAAAAAATGCGGGTTTTATTCTTGGTGCAGAATATACATTTTAACTTAACATATTTTTACAAATGTAGTTAAGGCGTTCATTAAATCATCTTTATTTTCAATATGACTCATGTGTCCGTCAGGAAATTCAACAACTTTTACTTTCGTGTTTTTTGTTTGGTTAATTAAACTTAAATAATCTAAAGCTGGATCTTGTTTTCCAACAATCATTTGAATAGGAAAATTTGAATTTTTATAAATTGAAGTCTGGTCTTTTCTAATTTTCATTCCTTCTAACGAAGCAATAATTCCTTGTGGTGAAATTTGTAAAGCTTCATTAGTAATTTGTTTAATTTCTGAAGTGAAAACAGTTCTGTTTTCTTCTGAAAAAAGCATTGGAATTGCAATTCGCACGAATGTTTTATGATTTTGTTTTACCGCTATAATAGCTCGGTCTCTATTTATTTTTTTTTCTTCTGAATCTGGTAAAGCAGTAGAATTCATTAAACACAATCCTTTTATGTTTTGAGGGAATAATTTTGCAAAAACGAGTGCAATATAACCACCCATGCTATGCCCAATTATTATATATTTTCTTAAGTGAAGGTGATTTAAAACGGCCTTCACCATTTCAGCCTGTTCTTCCATGGTGTGAATATAACCGTGATTTTCAGTTTTACCATGCCCTAATAAATCTATACAAATAACTTTGTTTCTTTTTGAAAGTACAGCCGCAATTTCATTCCACATAGTATTGTTTTCTAAAAAACCATGCAATAAAACAAGGGCGCTTCCTTTACCCGAAATTGTAAAATGAATAGAAGTATTTTTGTAAATAAAATTCATATTTAAAATTAATTGAGTTGTAATTATTGGCTAATTTTTTAATCCTTTAATTGCTGAAAAAGCTTTGTCAACATTTTCTTCTTCCACCAAAATAGTAAATTCATTTGTTGTAGAAACTACTTCATACAATGAAATTCCTTCCCAAGCCAAACGTTTAAAAAATTGATAATATAACCCTGCAATTTTTGTATTTTCTTTTGGTAAACCAATAGTTATTGCCGACAAATGGTCTTGAGAAGTAATACAAGTTTCATTTTTATAACTTTCTTCAATTTGTTGTTTTAAAGAAGTGGTAATTAAAACATTACTTTCATGAACGCCACGAGTGAACGTATAGAAAATATGTGGATCTTCCTTTAAAACTTCCAACATTTTTAAATGACTGTGAATTAAACTGCCAGAATTTTTAAAAGTATAATCTGAAAGATTAGAACGAACTGTAATATCTCCTAAATTTTCCAAAACCTTATTTAATTTAATTTTGTTCGCCATTTCTTTTGGAGGACTATACCTGCGAAGCGCCATCATAATAGCTCCAGCTTTTACAGGTTTGCGTAACATTTTTGAAATAGGATCTCTTAGTTCTTCTGATAAAGCGCTGTAATTTAAAATATTACGAGTTAAAGCATCTTCTAAAAATGGTTGAGAAACTAAGATCTCTTCAACACAGGTTGCAATTGTTTTCATCTGTCTGTTTTTTATTATTTTCTATGCGTCAGATTGTTAAATATTTAACAGTTTGTGCAAAATTAGTGTATAATTTTCAAATAAGAACCAAATAATTAAAATCATTCTATTTTTGCATCCTAAAATATGAATAAAATGAAAGTTTTAAAATTTGGAGGAACGTCAGTTGGTTCAATTGAAAACATGAAAAGTGTTAAAGATATAATTGTAGATGGCAATAAAAAAATTGTAGTGCTTTCAGCAATGTCAGGCACAACCAATGCATTGGTTGAAATTTCTGATTTTATAAAAAATAATGAAAGCAATGAAGCATTCACAAATATAGAAGTTCTGCTTAAAAAATATCACTTGGTCTTAGATGAATTAATTACAGAACCTAGTTTAAAAAAAGATGTTTTAGCGTATATAAATTCGGTTTTTGATTTTTTAAAAGAATGTACTTCAAAAAAATATTCTGAATTATTGTACAATCAAATAGTTTCTCAAGGGGAGTTGTTATCAACTTATTTTTTTACGAAATATTTGCATCAAGAAGGCGTAAATGCACGGTTATTGCCAGCGTTAGATTTTATGAGAATTGATAAAATGAATGAGCCTGATGATTTTTACATTCAGCAAAATTTACAGCGTATAATTAATGAAGCAGTTCCAGCAGAAATTTATATAACACAAGGTTTTATATGTTTAAATGCTTTTGGAAAAGTTGCGAATTTACAGCGTGGTGGAAGTGATTATACGGCTACAATAATTGGAGCAGTACTAAAAGCTGAAGAAGTTCAAATTTGGACAGATATTGACGGAATGCATAACAACGACCCAAGGTTTGTAGAAAATACACATGCCATTTCAAATTTATCATTTGATGAAGCTGCAGAACTTGCTTATTTTGGAGCGAAGATTTTACATCCGCAAACAGTAATGCCAGCACGTGAAGCTAATATTCCTGTTCGTTTAAAAAACACCATGGACCCAACTTCGTATGGGACTTTAATTTCAAAAGATTTTAAAGGTGAAGGAATTAAAGCGATAGCCGCAAAAGATGGTATTACTGCTATTAAAATTAAATCGGCTAGGATGCTGTTGGCACATGGTTTTTTGAAAAAAGTATTTGAAATTTTTGAGAAACATGAAACCTCTATTGATATGATTACTACTTCTGAAGTAGCAGTTTCACTTACTATTGATAATGATAAAAACTTAGCGGAAATTATTGAAGAATTAGAGAAATTTTCGACAGTTGAGGTTGACAATCAGCAAAGTATTATTTGTTTGGTTGGTCATTTAGTAGTAAGACATCAAGAAACACATAGGCTGTTTCAAGTACTACAAGATATTTCAGTACGTATGATTTCTTATGGTGGAAGCAATAATAATATTTCACTTTTAGTGAATACAAACGATAAAATTACAGCCCTTAAACGTTTAAATGAATACGTTTTTGATTTTGAAACCGTTTAAACATTTAATAGCAAGTTGGTTGATCAATATAAAAGCTCACTTTAAAGTGAGCTTTTATATTTTAATTTATGTTATTTTCAATTTCTTTAATAAAATTGGAAGGATAAAGACCAGTTCTTTTATAAAAGGCTTTTGAAAACGATTCTGCATTATTAAAACCTAGTTCAAAAGCGATAGCTTTTATTGAATATTTTCTAAAGGTTTCATTTGTTTTTAAATGTTCAATACAGTAATCTATTCTTAAATCTGATATATAGGAACTAAAATTTTGTTTCTTATAAAAATTAATAATTTTAGATAAATAGTTGGAATTTGTATTGAAGGATTTAGACAAGCTATTTAATGTTAAATTATTATCTAAAAACGCGTTGCTAACTTCAAATTCTTTTAAAGATAATAATACAGATTTTACAATTTTTTTAGAAATATCACTTAATTCTTTTGAAGGCTTTTCAGATATTTTTTTACTGACAGTTTCTTGTTTTTCCTTTAAAAGGATGTTATTAAAACGTTCTTTTAAAACACGTTGTTTCTTAAATAACCAGACAAAAAGCATGAGAATTATAATAACCAAAGTAATTAAACTAAAAATGGTAAAGGATGATTTCTTTTCACGAGCTTTTAAATTGGTAATAATTTTTTCTTTTTCAGAAAGAAGTTTCGGGGTATCGTATTTTTTAATAAGCGTTTCATTTATATTTTTATAGTTATGGGCAATAATGCTGTCAACATAAATAAGTCTATCTATATAAATTAATTGGTTTTCTATGTCGCTATTTTTTTTATAATAGTCAACAAAATATTCTTGAATATCTCTAACTTCAGGAACAACATCATTTGAAGCATTGTATATGGAATCTGCTTTTTTAAAATGGTACAACGCTTTGGCATCCTTATGTTGTTTCCTAAAAATTTGACCTCGGTAATAATGATCATTTAAAAACCCATTAGAAGTTTTTTCATAGGGTAGTGCTTTATCAAGACTGTCCAATGTCATTTTAAAATTATTTTGATAGTATGCGATACCACCCGTTTGAGAAACAAAATTATAATAGCTAGCAGAATCGTTTTTTAAGAGACTTTCCGTGATTCCTTTTTTTGAATACATAAAAGCGGAATCATATTTTCTCCCAATAATATAGGAATTGGAAATGCTATAAAGTGTTCTTAAATAAAGTCTATTGTGATTTTGGAATTTATTTTCATTTTGAAGCTCTAAAATGCGAAGTATTGATTTGAAGCTATCTAAGGCTTCCTGATAGTTGCCCCATAAATTTTTCAAATCACCAATTGCATTTTTTATATAAAGAAGCTGTTCAATATTATTATGTTTCTGGGAGAGTTTTTGAGCTATTAAATAATTATCTAGTGCTTTTTCATTTTCCCCTAAATTGAAACTTAAGATTCCTTTTATCATATATCCATAACCAGGATATTCAAAATGGTCAAGGGTTTTTGTAAGATCTATGATGCTATCGCAATATTTAATTGCTATTTTGGAATTATTTATAGAGACAAATTGTGAATAGGCATTTGCTATTCGTATTGTGTCATTTTCATTCTTAGCTTTATTTAAATAAGCAGTTGCGTAAATTTTTTCTTTTATGGGATCATTATAATTTGAGTTTAATCCTTTATATAACTCTTTGTAGGTTTTATTTTTTAAAGAATCAGAAATTTGAAATGATTGTGTATTTTGAGATTTCACCCACTGAATACTTACTGAAAATAAAAATAAAATTGTTGTTATTTTTAGTAAAATGGGCAAAGTAGTCAATGAAGGGTTGTTGGGATTTATTTTATTTTTCATTAATTTTTTAAGTTCTTTTTCAATTATTAAAAGAGCAATGCTACTTTTTAATATAAAATTAGTCTAAATTTATGAATATAGAGCGGCTTAGTTTTCTTAATTAAGATAAGCAGTATACATTTGCCTCAAGAATCTTAAATAATATTATTAGTGTTTTAAAAGGGTTAATAATACTAAAAAATTTAAATTATTTGTGAGGAAAATTGCTAAAAAAACTCGAAGCATTCGCTTCGAGTTTTTTTATAGAAATAATATTTTAAAAATTAAGAATTCATTAAATCTTCAATTTCTTCAACTTCAATAGGTATATTTCTCATTAAGTTTATAGGCTCTCCAGTTTTTTGAACAACTACATCATCTTCAATTCTAATTCCCATATTTTCTTCTGGGATATAAATTCCAGGTTCAACAGTAAAAACCATATTTGCTTTCATGGGTAATTTAAGTTGTCCATAATCATGTGTATCCAATCCCATATGATGCGAGGTTCCGTGCATAAAGTATTTTTTATACGCAGGCCAATTAGGATCTTCATTTTGAACATCAGCTTTATCAATAAGTCCTAATCCTAATAATTCAGAAGACATCAATTTTCCAACTTCTTTTTGGTATTCCACCCATAAAACTCCTGGAGATAACATTTTTGTAGCTTCATTCTTTACTCTTAAAACAGCGTTGTAAACCGCTTTTTGTCTGTCAGAAAATCGTCCGTTTACAGGAATTGTACGAGTCATGTCACTTGAATAGTTTGCGTATTTTGCACCAACATCAAGTAAAAGCATATCACCATCTTTACATTCTTTATTGTTTTCAATATAATGTAAAACGCAGGCGCTATATCCTGAAGCAATAATTGGAGTATAGGCAAAACCATCAGATCGACTTCTTAAAAATTCGTGCATAAATTCAGCCTCAATCTCAAATTCCATAATGCCAGGTTTTACAAAAGGTAAAATTCTTCTAAAACCTTTATTGGTGATATCACAAGCTGTTTGAATAATAGGAATTTCTTCAGATTCTTTTACACCACGTAATCCTTGTAATATTTGATTGCTTTTTTCCCATTTGTGTGCTGGAAAATCTGCTTTACATTTTTTAATGAATCTATCCTCGCGAGATTCTAATTCTTCCGCTTGTCTGTAATGTTCATTTGTATTAAAGTAAATAGTTTCAGCTTCAGTCATTAAGTCATAAAAAACTTTTTTAAATTCAGAAAGCCAATAAATAGTTTTAATTCCAGAAACTTCAATAGCTTCTTCTTTAGAATATTTAGCACCATACCAAATTGCAATATGCTTATTGGTTTCAGTTAAAAACAAAATTTCTCTATGTTTAGGGTCTATAGCATCAGGAAAAAGCAATAAAATACTTTCTTCCTGATCAGCACCACTTAAGTAAAATAGATCTCGTTGTTGTTCAAAGGGAAGTGTGCTATCAGCTCCAGTTGTAAAAACATCATTTGAGTTAAATATTGCAATTGATTTTGATTTCATTTGAGCCGTAAACTTGGCTCTGTTTTTAATAAAAAGCTGACTATTAATTGGAAGGTATTTCATTTGTTTATGTTTTTTATGTTTTAGAATTTTATGATGAAAAAATTCAATTCTAGTGTGCTAAATTCATTAATATTAAATTTAGTATAATTTTTAATAACAAAGTTATAAATTTGTTGAAAACGAAACCATAAAAACTCAATATTATTTATGCGAAAATTAATAGTATTTCTACTCTTTGTAGCATTTTCAACGTTAATGTTCTCACAAAACAGACCAGCTTATAAATTATACAATGCAAACGGAGCTAAAGTTTCCTATAAAAGTATGATTAAAAAGATGAAGAAAGCAGAGGTAGTTTTATTTGGAGAACATCATGACAATCCAATTGTACATTGGTTACAATATGAAGCTACAGTAGATTTAAATAAAGTTAGAAAATTGATTTTGGGTGCTGAAATGTTTGAATCAGATAATCAGACTCAATTAAATGAATATTTAGCTGGTGAAATTGATCAAAAAGCGTTTGATACTGTTGCAAGATTATGGAATAATCATTCAACAGATTATAAACCATTGGTAGATTTTGCAAAAGAAAATAAGTTGAAATTTATTGCTGCAAATATTCCAAGGAAATTTGCAAGTGTTGTTTTTAAAGGTGGTTTTGAAGCTATAGATACGCTTTCTATTGAAGAAAAATCATGGATTGCACCATTGCCAATTAAATATGATGCTACTTTGCCAGGTTATGTTAAAATGAAAGAAATGATGGGGGGTCGCGGAGGTGATAATTTACCAAAAGTACAAGCTGTTAAAGATGCAACAATGGCCTATTTTATTCTTAAAAATATGGAGGATAACAAGTTGTTTATTCATTATAATGGCTCATACCATTCTGATGATTTTGAAGGGATTAACTGGTATTTAAAACAGAGGGAACCTAACTTAAATATTGTGACAGTTAGCATTGTAGAGCAAGAAAATTTAAAAAAGTTGGATAAAGAAAATAAGTTTAAAGCCAATTTTATTATTGTAGTTCCTCCAACAATGACAAAAACGTATTAAGCTTTAATTATCTATTTTTTGTTTTAAATACTGTTATAGTTTGTATAATTTTTAGTAATTTCGAAATTACTAATAACTAAAAAAAAGACCATTGCCTAACTTATTTCATGAAAACGAATTCGTTTTTAATGTTCTATTTGAAGCAGTTTCAGAAGGTGTAGTAGTTGTTGATGAAAATCAAACAATTGTTGCAACCAATGTTGCTGCGGAACAAATGTTTGGATATACTAAAGATGAATTAATTACCCAGCATTTAAATATACTCATACCATCTAAGCATCATACTGCACATTCTTCACATGGTGGGCATTATGATACTTTTTACAAACAATCTTCTGCAAGGCAAATGGGTCAGAATAAAGATTTGTTTGGAGCTCGAAAAAATGGTGATAAATTTCCCGTTGAAGTAGGGTTAAATCCATTTGAAATTAGCAATAAGAAATATGTAATGTCTATAATTATTGATACTACAAATCGAAAAAAGGCAGAAGCTAAAATTTTTGAATTAAATGCTTTATTGGAGGAAAAAATTTCTGTTAGAACTATAGAACTTAATAATACGGTTTCGGATTTAAAACAAGAAATAGAAAAGCGATTAAAAGCTGAGTTTAAATTAGTAAAAGCGTTGAAAAAGGAAAAAGAACTTAACGAGCTAAAAACTAAGTTTTTATCACTAGTATCTCACGAATTTAAAACACCATTGAGTGGCGTTTTAAATGCTGCTATTTTAATTGGTAAGTACACGAAATCTGAAATGCAAGATAAAAGAGAGAAACATTTGCTTACCATTAAAAATAAAGTGTATTATTTAAATGGAATTTTAAATGATTTTTTATCTATTGAAAGACTAGAATCTGGTAAAGTAAAGTATAAACTTACCAGCTTTAAGTTAAGTAAAGTGGTAAATGAGGTTGTTTATAATGCGAACATGATGCTAAAAAGTGGACAAAGAATCATTTACCCTTTAAATATCGATAATTTTAATATTTATCAAGATGAAAAAATAGTAGAATTGGTATTGTCAAATCTATTGCATAATGCCATTAAGTACTCACCAGAAAATACCACTATTGATTTTAAAATAAAATTAGATTCAAAAGGTTTTATTTTTGAAATAAAAGATGAAGGAATTGGGATTCCATATGAAGATCAAAAACATATTTTCGAACGATATTTTAGGGCTGAAAACGCCTTAACAAATGAAGGAACAGGTATTGGATTAAACATTGTAAAGGGTCATTTAGAAAGTCTAGGAGGTACTATAGAATTTAAAAGTGTTAGAAATGAAGGAACCACTTTCATTGTGAAATTACCATTAATTAAAGAAATATGAAAACAATATTAATTATTGAAGACGATATAGTTTTAAGAGAAACAACTGCTGAAATTTTGGAACTTGAAAATTATAAAGTAATTACTGCATCTAACGGTAAAAGAGGTGCTGAACAAGCAAAAATATTAGCTCCAGATCTTATAATATGTGATATTATGATGCCGGAAATGGATGGTTATGATTTACTAAAAATCCTTTCTAAAGATGAACAAACGAAACGAATTCCATTCATTTTTATGTCAGCCAAAACAGAAATAAAAGACGTTAGAAAAGGAATGGATTTAGGTGCTGATGATTATCTTACAAAACCTGTTAGCGAAGAATTGTTATTAAGCGCTATAGAAAGTAGACTTGCAAAATTTGAGTTACTAAAGGAAGATGGAATTATAAAAAAGGCAGAAACAGAACAAGAAGATTCATATAAAGATATAGAGAATATTGAAGATCTTAAAAATTATTTTTGTGATTTTGGTTTGTCAAAAAACTACAAAAAGGGTGAAATTATTTATAAAGAAGGAGAATATTCTAATCATATATATTTAGTTTACAAAGGAAGTGTTAAAAGTTATAAAATTGATGAGTTTGGAAAGGAATTGATTCTTAATATTCATAAAGGAGATGATTTTATTGGCCTATCTGCCATTATTGATAATTCACATTATTATGAGTCTATTTCAGCAATGGAAACTTCTGAAATTTTACAAGTTCCTAAAAATATTTTACAACAAATATTAGAAAACAACCACAAACTATCTTTAGAAATATTTCAGCTTATAAATGAAAATTTAACAGAAGTTAAAGAACAGTTATTACAGATGGCTTACGGATCCATGCGTAGAAAAACAGCTCAAACTATCTTAAAATTTGCTAAAATGATGAGTCATAAACCAACTGACAATATTAATATATCACGTCGTGATTTGGCGGGTGTTGCAGGTATCGCAACCGAAAGTTTGATTAGAACGTTAACCGATTTTAAAAAGCATGGAATTCTTGAAATTGAAGGGAGAAACATACGAATTCTTGACCTTGAAAAATTAGAAGCCATAAATTAAAATATTGCGAAATTCATAATAAAACAAGATCTAATTTCACGAAAAATCACTGACTTATATCATTTATTCTTAAAACGCCTTTGTTTAATTTTGTATGAATAATGATTGTAATGAAAAATATATTAATCTTAACTGATTTTTCAGAGAACTCTTGGAATTCAATAACGTATGTACTTGCACTTTCTGAAAATAGAAACTGCAATTTTTACTTATTGAATGGAGTAAATTCCTATGAAAATGAATTTGAAGATCAATCAAGTAATCAATTACTACTCGTAAAAAATAAAAACGAAAAAGACTCGAAAAAAGAATTTGCTAAATTAAAAGACAAAATTAATAACTTCCCGTTAAAAGGAAATCATAAATTTTTTCCAATTATAGCGGAAACTAATATTATAGATGCTGCTAGGGCTCAAATTATTGAAAAAAAAATAAATTTAGTTGTTATAGGAACTAACGGAATGTTGTCTAATGGGAAACAAAATAATATAAGTCCAATAGCTGAAGACATCATCACAAAATTAAAATCGTCTATTTTAGTGGTGCCATTTGAAGCTCGTTTTAATGGTATGAAAGAAATTGCTTTTCCAACTGATTATACAAACTTCAGCGAGGGAAAATTATTACAAAACCTTACTTACGTAATAAGTTACTATCAATGTTCAACACGTTTTGTTTATATGGCAAAAAATAGTGCTGAGTTAGATAAAGAACAACAGTGGAATAAGGAAGCTATACATGACTATTTTCTTGATCTACCTCATAGTTTTCATAATGAAATTAATGAAAATTTTGAATTATCAATTGAGAATTTTATTAAAAAAAGTAATATTGATTTAATAGTAATGTCAGCTAAAAATTTAAATTTGTTTGAGCAAATATTATTTAGGCCTAAAATTAAAAATATTAAATATTATTTTAAAACACCCTTCTTGGTGCTCCACCAGTTTAATTATTAAGAATAAACTTCAAACTTTTTTAGAATCTAACTAAATTAAGAAAAATTTATATAGTTATTTATAGCTAAGCTTATTTTATTATAATAAATTTGAGATAATTAAATGAGGTTGTTTAATAAATTGAATTTTATGTCATATTGAGCTTGTCGAAATATTTTAACTAATTGAGAATTAAAGTTAACTTCGACAGGCTCAGTTTTACAATTCTAATTTTTTTTACTTTTTAAACAGCCTCATTTAATTCAACTAAACTCAAACTTTTATAATGAAAAACCAGTTCTTCTTTTTTAGTTTTTTATTTCTTGCTATAGGAATAAATGCGCAAAATTCAATTGTTAAAAATGTGCCTTTTACAAATGTCGGCCCTTCAATTATGAGTGGAAGAGTTGTAGATGTTGACGTAAACCCAAAGAATCCAATTGAATTTTATGCCGCTTATGCGTCTGGAGGATTGTGGTATACAAATAATAATGGAACGTCATTTATTTCAGTTACTGAAAATGCTCCAACTCAAAATATAGGCGACATTGCAGTTGATTGGAATAATGAAACTATTTGGATTGGAACAGGTGAAAGTAATTCTTCTAGATCTTCTTATGCAGGAATCGGAATTCTAAAAAGTATAGACAAAGGTCAAACATGGCAAAATGTTGGCTTGGAAGATTCCCACCATATTGGAAGAATTGTCATCAATAAAAACAATCCAGGGGAGGTTGTAGTTGGTGTGATAGGACATTTATACACGCCAAATATGGAGCGTGGAATTTTTAAAACTAAAGATGGTGGTAAAACATGGAACAATGTATTGTTTATTAATGAAAATACTGGCGTAATTGATATCAGTGCGTCACCAACAAATTCAAATGTATTATACGCAGCCTCGTGGGAACGCGATAGAAAAGCATGGAATTTTGATGGAGATGGTGAAAATTCAGCAATTTATAAAAGTGTTGATGCAGGCGAAAGTTGGACTAAAATTACTTCAGAAGAAAACGGATTTCCAACAGGTAGCGGAATTGGAAGAATAGGGTTGGCAACTTATAATGAGGATATTGTGTATGCTTTATTGGACAACCAGTTTATGCGTCCAGAAAAGGAAAAGAAAAAAGAAATAGGACTCACAAAAGATGATTTCAGAAATATGAGTCAAGCTGACTTTTTGAAGTTAGAGGATGAAAATTTGAATTTATTTTTAAAAGAGAATAATTTTGACGAAAAATATACTGCCGAGAGTGTAAAATCTTCTGTTCATAAAGGTAAAATTATACCAAGTGATTTAGTAACATATTTAGAAGATGCAAATTTTGTATTGTTAAATTCTGAAGTTATTGGAGCAGAAGTGTATAAATCTGAAGATGGTGGTAAAACTTGGAAGAAAACACATCAAGATTATTTAGATGGTGTTTATAGTTCATATGGTTATTATTTTGGAATTATAGCTGTAAATGAATCAAACGAAAACAAAATTTATATTGGAGGTGTTCCTTTATTAAAATCTGATGATAGTGGTAAAACATTTACTTCAATTAATAAAGAAAATGTGCATTCAGACCATCAAGCTATTTGGGTGGATTCAAAATTAGAAGGTCATATCATAAATGGTAATGATGGTGGACTTAATATTTCTTATGATGATGGTGAAAATTGGATTAAAAACAATAGCGCTTCGGTAGGTCAGTTCTATTCTGTAAATGTAGATAACCAAAAACCATATAATATTTATGGTGGTTTACAAGATAATGGTGTTTGGTATGGGCCAAGTAATTATAAAGCTTCAAAAAAATGGGAAAGTAATGGAGATTACCCATATAAAATGATTGGCGGTGGAGATGGAATGCAAGTTCAAATAGATAGTAGAGATCATAATATTGTATATTCTGGTTCTCAGTTTGGATATTATTACCGTATAAATTTAAAAACGGATGAACGTATTGATATTCATCCAACCCATGAATTAGGAGATTCGCCTTATCGCTATAATTGGCAAACGCCTATTTTGTTATCATCACACAATCAAGATATTTTATATATGGGCGCTAATAAATTGTTACGCTCTATGGATAAAGGTGAAACTTTTGAAGTGATTTCAGATGATTTAACAACTGGTGGCAAAAAAGGAAATGTTCCTTTTGGAACCTTAACTAGCATTTCTGAAAGTTCATTACAATTTGGTCTTATATATGTTGGAAGTGATGACGGTTATGTAAATGTAACTTCAAATGCAGGAGGAAGTTGGAATCGTATTTCAGATAATTTACCACAAGAACTTTGGGTATCTAGAGTAATTGCTTCACAACACGAAAAAGAAAGAGTTTATGTTACCCTGAATGGATATAGAACAGACGATTTCAAACCTTATATTTTTGTAAGTGAGAATATGGGGAAAACTTGGAAAAACATCAATAATAATTTACCAAATTTTGCAATTAATGTGGTAATAGAAGATCCTACAGATGAAAATATTTTATTTATTGGAACTGATAATGAAGTGTATGTAACTTTTAATAGAGGAGAAACTTGGGAAGTGTTTTCAAACGGAATACCAAAAGTTGCCGTACACGATTTAGTAATTCAAAAAGAAGCTAAAGATTTGGTAATTGGAACCCACGGAAGATCCATATATAAAACTAATATTGCGGCACTACAACAGTATAATAAAATAAAAAATGAGGAAATTACTGTTTTTAAAATTCCTTCTATTCATTTTTCTTCACGATGGGGAAGTTCTTGGAGTAAATGGTTAAAACCAACTATACCAAGTGTAAAAATTTCTTATTACGTTCTAAATGAAGGAGAATATACCGTTGAAGTTTTAGCGGAAGATAAAACTAAATTGAAGAGTTTTATTGTAAACGCTATTAAAGGGTACAATTATTTCGATTATGATGTTTCTGTAAATGAAAAAATGGTAAACACCTATTTTTCTAAAAAGGAGATTTCAATAAAAGAAGCAAAAAATAACAAATACTATTTACCAAAAGGAAACTATACTATAAAAATTTCTGGAGCTAAAGATAGTTCAGAACAGACATTTAGTATTAAGTAATTTTTAAAGTATTGAAATTCGCTATTCTGATTAATTTTTGAATGACGAATTTCAATACTTACTAGTATATTATTCGTATTTAAGTTTTTCTATTTTCTTAAAAGGTGATAAATCTAATGGCTCAACTAATTTTTGGTAATTAACCCAATCAGTTTCATAAAACAAATTAATTTTAGAAATTACTGCACTTACTTTTTCATCTGCATTTTTAACTAACGTAATTTCAGTTTCACCAGGATTTTGAAGTAAAGAACTTACATGTCTTCTTGCTAAAAACAAATATGAAACGGTACTTGGAAATTCTGTTGCGGTAATACCTTGTCGTTTATCTTCTTTCCCCAGCATTTCATCTAATAAACTATGAATACTTTTTAAAGTTGCATCTTGATTTTTAAGTAAATCTTTTTGGTTTTTAATGCCCGTTTTATCTTTAATACGATTTTTATAATCTTTAACAATCTCTATTGATTTTAATAAACGTTGTGTGGCCTCACCTGCAATTCCTAATTTATTTTCAAGTTGTTTTAATAAATCATAGTTGCTTTTTAAAACTTCAAATGGCATTTCTACTCTAGGATCGTATTCAACTTTAATGGTTTCACTAACCGTTTCATTCCCAAAATGAATTTTAAAATTGTAAATTCCAGGTAAAACTGTAACACCACTTGGTTCATTAGCATCCTCCTTCACAATTTTTCTTGAGGGACCTCTTTGCCCTTTTTCATCCATCCTCCAATACATTCTATGAACTCCATTTTCTTTTGGTGCTTCATTTTTAAGGCTTCTAATCAATTCATTTTTAGTATTATAAACTTCAAAGAAGATTGAATCAAATTTCACTATTGGTTTTTCAGATTTCACTGCTGTTATTGAGTCTTTTTCAGTTTTTCTCTTATTTTTTTCTGAAGGGTTTTCTGATTTTTTAATTTCAGGTTTATTTATACTATAAGTAATCATAGCTCCTGAGTTTTTGTTTTCACCATTAAAAATGGCATTTGCACCAAATCTGGTTCCTGAAGGTTGTTGGGTTTGAGTAATATATGCAGAAGGAGGTGTAAATAAATACAATGATTTATCCACTATTTGTTTACCTTCTTTTGCCATAGCTCTTAAAGGTCTAATATCATCTAAAACATAAATAGCTCTACCGAAAGTTCCAATAATTAAATCATGTTCTCGCGGATGAATCGCTAAATCCATGGTTGAAACCGTTGGAAAGTTATTCGTCCATTTTGTCCAAGTGATACCTTCATCAATACTAATATTCAAACCATGTTCAGTTCCAAGAAATAATAATTTAGGTTCTTCCAAATCTTGAATTAAAGAAAGTGTATAACCAAAAGTTTCATCTTTTTCATCTAATAAACTCTCCCAAGTTTTCCCAAAATCACGAGTTCTAAACAAGTAAGGTTTAAAATCAAATTGACGGTAATTATTCACCACAACATAAGCTTCACTTTTATTAAATTTTGAAGCCCGTATTTGAGTAATCCAAGCTTCTTTAGGCAATCCTTTAATGTTTGGGCTTACATTTTCCCAACTTTTTCCACCATCAAGGGTTAATTGAATGTTTCCATCATCAGTACCTACCCAAAGTATATTTTCATCAAAAATACTTGGTTCTATTGCTAAAATTGAGCAATGGTTTTCTGCGCCAGTTGCATCCATAGTAATACCACCACTTTCATGTTGTTTTTGCTTCTCTTTGTTGTTTGTGGTTAAATCAGGAGAAATTAGTTCCCATGTAAAACCTTTATTTGTTGATTTGTGAACAAATTGACTTCCAAAATAAATAGTTTCATTATCAGTAGGATTTATTGCAATGGCTGAATTCCAATTGAAACGAAGTTTAACATCGGGATTTGGATGGGTTGGTCTAATTCCTTTAGCATTTCCTGTTTTACGATCATATCTTCCTACATTTCCCTGTTGAGACATGGCATAGCCAAAACGCGAATCTTTTGGATCAGGAACCACATCAAAACCATCTCCAAACATTAATTCTTGCCAATAAGAATTTCTAATTCCTTGGTCTTTTAGTACGTAAGCAGGGCCAGCCCATGAGCCGTTATCTTGCAATCCTCCATAAATATTGTATGGAAAATCCATATCAACATTAATATGATAAAATTGTGCAATCGGTAAATTTTCTACAAAACGCCAAGTTTTACCACGATCACGCGTAATATTTAAACCTCCATCATTTCCATCAATCATAAAATTTGGATTGGTAGGATGTATCCACCAAGCATGATGATCTGGATGCACGCCAACGGAAGTTCCATATGCAGGCATTAACTGCTTGAACGATTTTCCACCATCTTCACTAACATTCACATAGGTAAATACAGAATAAATTCTATTTTCATTTATGGGATCAACAGCAATATCAGAATAATAAAAAGGTCTGTTTCCAATACCATCTGGACCTCTACCACTCGATTTATCATTTACCATTTCCCATTTAAAACCACCATCTTCTGATTTATAAAGCGCATTCTTTTTTGCTTCAACCAAGGCGTAAATAAATTTCGGATTGCTAGGAGCAATTGCTAAACCAATTCTTCCTAAATTTCCTTCTGGTAAACCATCTTTATCAGTTAACTTTTTCCAATTTTCACCACTATCATAAGTAATGTATAATCCAGAACCTTCACCTCCAGATTTAAATATCCATGGTTTTCTTTCATGTTCCCACATGGCTGCAATTAGCTTGTTTGGATTTGTAGGGTCCACCACTAAGTCAGCACATCCAGTATTATTATTTACAAATAAAGATTTTGTCCAAGTTTTTCCGTCATCGGTGGTTTTAAAAACGCCACGTTCAGGATGTGCTCCCCAAGGAGAACCAATAGCGCCAACATATACAGTATTAGGATTGTCTTTATCTATAATAATTTTGTGAATATTTCGTGTTTTTTCTAAACCAACAAGTTTCCATGTGTTACCTGCATCTAAACTTTTATACAAGCCATAACCACTCGTCAAACTATTTCTAGGATTTCCTTCTCCAGTTCCAGCCCAAATAACATCAGGATTGCTTTGTTGAATAGCAACTGCTCCAATAGACATTGGCCCGTATTTATCAAAAATGGGTTTCCAGTCAATACCACCACTTTCCGATTTCCATAAACCTCCAGAAGCAGTTCCTACATATATAATTTCAGGTTGGTTTGTAACAACATCAATTGCTGTAACTCTGCCACTCATACCTGCTGGTCCAATGGATCTAGGTTTGAGGTTTTTTAATTTTTCTAAATCCAATTGTTGAGAAAATCCTAAAAAAGGAATAAGGAGTATCAATAAGAACGTTTTTTTCATTAGTAATATGATTTTTTTTAAAAAGTTGTAGCTAATTTATCAAATAAAAAGTAATATCTTTTTATAATCATTCTAAATAGAGTTTAAATAGAAATTTATCTTTATTTCAAAAAATGAAATAGTTATATTTGTTCCTTTAAAAAAATAATAAAAAATGAGCGTTTTATCTTCATCAATTGCAAGGAAAGTAGCTATGGCTTTGTCAGCACTTTTCCTTATCATTTTCTTAATTATTCATTTAGCGGTTAACTTAACTTCATTATTTAGTGAAGACGTTTTTAACGAAATGTCTCACTTTATGGGTACAAATCCTTTAATTCAGTTTGCTATGCAACCTGTATTAATATTTGGTGTTGTATTTCATTTTGTAATGGGATTTGTTTTAGAACTAAGGAATAAAAGAGCAAGAAATGTTAAATATGCTAAATTTAATGGTGCTGCCAGTGCTTCTTGGATGTCAAGAAACATGGTGGTAAGTGGAGCTGTTATATTAGCATTTATTGTTTTACACTTTATCGATTTTTGGATTCCAGAAATTAACACAAAATATATCTTAGGAGATATGTCAGGTGTGTTACCAGGAGAAGAGGGATTTCGTTATTTTGAAGAACTACAACACAAGTTTTCAAACCCTATTAGAGTAGGAGCTTACGTTGTTGCTTTTGTTTTGTTAGGCTTGCATTTGGCACATGGTTTCCAATCAGCATTTCAATCAATGGGCTTTAACAATAAATACACAAAATGTGTGAAAAATTTTGGAACTTTCTATTCAATAGTAATTCCTTTAGGATTTATCATTATCGCATTGTATCACCATTTTAACCATTAATCTTAAACATATGACGACTTTAAATTCAAAAGTACCAGTAGGTCCAATAAAAGATAAATGGACAACTTATAAAGAAAATGTAGAACTTGTTAACCCAGCAAATAAACGTAATATAGATATTATTGTTATAGGAACTGGTTTAGCAGGTGGCTCTGCAGCGGCTTCGTTAGCAGAATTAGGATATAACGTAAAAGCTTTTGCTTATCAAGATTCTCCACGTAGAGCTCATTCAATTGCAGCACAGGGAGGTATCAATGCATCAAAAAATTATCAAAATGATGGTGATTCTAACTATCGTTTATTTTATGATACTGTAAAAGGAGGAGATTACCGTTCTCGTGAAGCAAATGTTTATCGTTTAGCAGAAGTATCAGGAGCTATTATTGATCAATGTGTTGCACAAGGAGTACCTTTTGCACGTGATTACGGTGGATTACTTGATAATCGTTCATTTGGTGGGGTATTAGTTTCAAGAACTTTTTACGCTAAAGGACAAACAGGACAACAATTATTATTAGGATGTTATTCAGCAATGAACCGTCAAATTGCTCGTGGAAAGATTGAAATGTTCAATCGTCACGAAATGTTAGATGTTGTAAAAATTGATGGAAAAGCAAGAGGTATTATTGCACGTGATTTAATTACTGGTAAAATTGAGCGTCATTCAGCTCACGCCGTAGTTATTGCAACAGGAGGTTATGGAAATGTATATTTCTTATCAACTAACGCAATGGGATCTAATGCAACTGCTGCTTGGAAAGTTCATAAAAAAGGAGCTTTCTTTGCAAATCCTTGTATGACACAAATTCATCCAACGTGTATTCCGCGTTCAGGAGATTACCAATCTAAATTAACGTTAATGTCTGAATCATTACGTAATGACGGTAGAATTTGGGTTCCTGCAAAAATAGAAGATGCAAAAGCAATTCAAGAAGGAAAGTTAAAGCCTACTGCAATTGCTGAAGAAAATAGAGATTACTATTTAGAAAGACGTTACCCTGCTTATGGTAACTTAGTACCACGTGATGTTGCATCTAGAGCAGCAAAAGAACGTTGTGATGCTGGTTACGGTGTAAATGCTACAGGTGAAGCTGTGTATTTAGATTTTGCATCTGCAATACATCGTTATGGAAGTATTCAAGCTAAAGTAAAAGGTTTAACTAATATTTCTGAAGAAGAAATTATAAAGTTAGGTGAAGCTGTTATTGAAGAAAAATACGGTAACTTATTTCAAATGTATGAGAAAATTATAGCTGAAAATCCATACAAAACACCAATGATGATTTATCCTGCAACTCACTATACAATGGGTGGCGTTTGGGTAGATTATAACTTAATGACAACCGTTCCTGGTTTGTACTGTATTGGTGAAGCAAACTTCTCTGACCACGGTGCAAACAGATTAGGAGCTTCTGCTCTTATGCAAGGGTTAGCAGATGGTTATTTTGTATTACCTTATACTATTGGTGATTATTTAGCGAATGATATTAGAACAGGTAAAATTCCAACGGATTCACCAGAATTTGATGCAGCTGAAAAAGAAATTAAAGATAAATTAGAGTTCTTTATTAAGAATGAAGGAACACATTCTGTAGATTATTTTCATAAAAAACTAGGTTTAGTTATGTGGAATAAAGTAGGAATGGCTCGTAATGAAAAACATCTAAAAGAAGCAATTAAAGAAATTCAAGATATTCGTGAAGATTTCTGGAAAAACGTTAAAGTTCCTGGAGGTTTAAATGAAATGAACCCTGAATTAGAAAAAGCAGGTAGAGTAGCTGATTTCTTAGAATTAGGAGAATTGTTTGCAAAAGATGCTTTAGAGCGTGAAGAATCTTGTGGAGGTCATTTCCGTGAAGAACACGTCACAGAAGATGGTGAAGCAAAACGTGATGACAAAAATTTTGCTTACGTTGCAGCTTGGGAATACACAGGAAAACCAAGTGAAGCAATTTTACATAAAGAAGAATTAGAATTTAAAGATATCGAATTAAAAACTCGTTCATACAAATAAGAAAGACATTATGAATTTAACGTTAAAAATTTGGAGACAAAAAGGACCACAAGACAAAGGTCAAATGGTCGAATATAAAGTTACCGATATTTCAGAGCATATGTCATTTTTAGAAATGATGGATGTTTTAAATGAAAGTTTGGTAGCTAAAGATGAAGTGCCTATTGCATTTGATCACGATTGTAGAGAAGGTATTTGTGGAATGTGTTCATTGCATATAAATGGAGAACCTCACGGTCCAGATCGTGGAATTACAACGTGTCAATTGCACATGCGTACTTTTAAAGATGGTGATACTATTTATATTGAACCATGGAGAGCAAAAGCTTTTCCAGTAATTAAAGATTTAGTAGTAGACCGTATGGCTTTTGAACGTATTCAACAAGCAGGAGGTTATATTTCAGTAAATACTTCTGGAAATACGCAAGACGCAAATGCAATTCCTATTTCTAAATTAAATGCAGATTTATCTATGGATGCTGCTGCTTGTATTGGTTGTGGAGCCTGCGTTGCTAGTTGTAAAAACTCTAGCGCCATGTTATTTGTTGCAGCAAAAGTTTCGCAATTTGCTTTGTTGCCACAAGGTAAAATAGAAGCTAAAGACCGTGTAAAAAACATGGTTGCTCAAATGGATTTAGAAGGTTTTGGAAACTGTACAAATACAGGTGCATGTGAAGTGGAATGCCCTAAAGGAATTTCATTAGAGAATATCGCACGTATGAACCGTGAATATTTAAAAGCGAGTATTATTTAATAACTATTAGTTTTAAATTCAATATATTAAAACCTGTTTCAGAAATGAAACAGGTTTTTTTGTTTATTTGAAAAGAAGATTTAGTAAATTTAAAATCTAAAATTCAAATTAAATGTCAACATATAATTCTCATTTTCAGTCTAAATTACCCAACGTACCAACTTCAATATTTGCTATTATGAGCGGATTGGCAACAGAGCATAATGCCCTTAATTTATCTCAAGGTTTTCCAAATTTTGAAAGTGATAAAAAATTGATTGAATTGGTAAACAAAGCAATGTTATCGGGAAATAATCAATATGCACCAATGCCTGGGATTTTTGATTTACGAAAAGCTATTGCTGAAAAAATGGAGCTTTTATATGATGTTTGCTATAATCCTGATTCGGAAATTACCGTTACTGCTGGAGCAACTCAGGCAATTTTCACGGTGATTGCAGCAACGGTTTCAAAAGATGATGAGGTTATAATTTTTAAGCCAGCATATGATTGTTATGAACCCACTATTGAACTTTTTGGAGGTAAAACAATTTCAGTTCAGTTAAATCCAGAAGATTTTAAAATTGATTGGGAAGCAATAAAATGTTTAATTACTGATAAAACAAAGATGATTATCATTAATACACCTCATAATCCATCAGGAAGAATATTGTCTAAAAAAGATATGTTGAAGTTAGAAGATTTACTGAGAAATACCAATATTATGTTGTTAAGTGATGAAGTATATGAACATATTATTTTTGATGGGGAAAAACACCAATCTGCTGCATTATTTCCCGCATTGGCTGAAAGGACTTTTATAATAGCTTCCTTTGGCAAAACATTCCACAATACAGGTTGGAAAATGGGATATTGTATTGCACCAAAAGAATTAATGGCCGAATTTAGAAAAGTGCACCAGTTTAATGTGTTTAGTGTAAATCATCCAACGCAAGTGGCACTGGCTGAATATTTAAAAACGCCTTCAAACTATTTAGTATTGGGTAGTTTTTACCAACAAAAAAGAGATTTGTTTTTAAATTTAATAAAAGATTCACGTTTTGAGTTTTTACCATCTAAAGGAACCTATTTTCAATTGCTTAATTTTAAAAATATTACTAAGGAAAGTGATTACGCTTTTGCTATAAGATTAACAAAAGAACAAAAAATAGCAGGCATCCCAATTTCAGTGTTTAATAACGAAAACTATGATACAAAAGTGTTGCGTTTTTGTTTTGCTAAAACTGAAGAAACATTAGAAAGAGCTGCAGAAATCTTAAACAAAATCTAGTTTCATTAACCAGTCTGTTTGTTTGTCGGTTCCAATATAGTAAAAATGAGTATCAAATTTTTTAAAACCATAACGTTTATAAAATCGTATTGCAGCTGTATTTTTTTCCCAAACTCCAAGCCATAAAAATGAAACTTGTTTCGCTTTTGCAATGTTAATTATTTCTAATAAAATATGTTTTCCTAATTGCTGACCTTGAAATTGGTTTAATACATAAATGCGTTCAAGTTCAATTGTTTCTTGACTGTATTGTTCTGTTTGAGCTTCTTTTTCATTCAATTTAAAATAACCAATAAGTTCATTTTTAAAATAAGCAAAGTAAAATGTTGAATTTGGGTTTATTAGTTCAACTTTAATAGCTCCTTTGCTTAAAGCGGAATTTATATAATTGTTAAAATCCTCAGGATTGTTATCTTTTTCAAAAGCATTAATAAAAGTTGATTTTGATATTTCAACAAGTTTTACTAAGTTTTTAAGGGTACATTTTTCAAAAGATAAATCTATTTTCATAAATTTTATTTCTTATGTTAGTTTGATTTTTGAAAAATTAAATTACAAATTAAATTTTAAATCATTCACTGAAATAGTGTAATTTTATCACATGCAATCACAACTTAAAATAGTATTGGTTCAGGCCAATTTAGTTTGGCATAACGCTGAACAAAACAGAATTCAATTTGCGAAAAAAATAAATGCAATTAAGGAAAATGTTGATTTAATTGTCTTACCCGAAATGTTTACAACGGGTTTCAGTTTGCTTCCTAAAACAATTGCTGAAACTATGAAAGGTGAAACTGTCGAGTGGATGCAGAAAATTGCTTCAGAAGATAACATTGCAATTGCGGGAAGTATTATTATTTTAGAAGAAGGAAATTATTATAACCGCTTCTTATTTGTGCATCCTTCAGGTGAGATAAACACATACGATAAACGGCATTTATTTACCTTGGCAGGTGAAGATAAAGTGTACACTTCTGGAAAAGAAAAAATAATAGTGAATTATAAAGGATGGAAAATTTGCCCACTTGTTTGTTATGATTTACGTTTTCCAGTTTGGGCAAGAAATGTTGAAGATTATGATGTATTGTTATATGTTGCAAACTGGCCAAAACCAAGAATTGCAGCTTGGGATGCTTTGTTAAAAGCACGTGCTATTGAAAATTTGAGTTATACAGTAGGAGTAAATAGAGTAGGTGTTGACGAAAACAATCATGAATACAGTGGTCATTCGGTAGCTTATGATGGTTTAGGTAAAAAATTAACACACATTAAAACAAATATTGAAGACAGAGCAATTGTCACTTTAAACAAAAAGCACATAGCTGAAGTTAGAAATAAGTTCAATTTTTTGAGCGATAAAGATACGTTTGAAATTAAATAAAAAAGACGTCATGCTAAACTTGATTCAACATCTCAAATAGAGAAGAATGAAGCTCAACATGACATTTGTTTTTAAATTATAAGATGATTGGATTCAACCATTTAAATTCATATTTTGTATTAGGAACAACAATGCGTTCAGTAATACGATACATTCTGTCTGGTAATTTCATTAAATAATCTCTTGCTTTTTCAGCTTCTGAAGTTAAGCCTGTAATTTTATCAATTTCCCAAATAGCATTTAGTTTTTTAATAATATCAACATAATCAAAGCCTGTATATACACCTGCTCGTTGGGCCACTATTGAAAATTGATCAAATAAACTCCCTTTTTCTTCTCCAGAATGTCTTAAGTGCATAGCAGGCATCACAATTTTATGTTTCATCATATATTGAAAAGCCAACATCATTTCACTTGGATCATATTTAAAAATTTGTTTCACAAATTCAGTATATGCTAAATGATGGCGCATTTCATCTCCAGCAATAATTTTAGACATTTTAGCTAATAATTTATGCCCGTTTTTTCGTGCAATTTTTGCAACATTATTATGTGAGATGTATGTTGCTAATTCTTGAAAACTAGTATAAACGAAGTTTTTATAAGGATCGCGAGCAGTTCCAATATCCATTCCGTCAGCAATTAAATGTTGTGTAGTAATTTCAACTTCACGCATATTTACTCTGCCCGACAGGTATAAATATTTGTTTAATACATCTCCATGTCTATTTTCTTCACCTGTCCATGCACGTATCCATTTTGCCCAACCATTATCTTTTTCTTCGTTTCTGGGTTTTGAAATCCCATCAATATCTAATAGCCAAGATTCATAGGTTGGAAGCGCTTCTTCTGTAATAGTATCACCAACTAAAACAGTCCAAAAGTCATTGTCTAAATCTTTAGATAATTCTCTTATTTCTTTCACTTCTTCTATAAAATTTTCGCTTTGAGAATTAGGAAGAAAATCGGTTGGTTGCCAAATTTTTTCAGGTGCTATTAAAAATTTGTCTACAAAAGTATCTATACTTTTTTCTAAGGTTAGCATCACCTCTAACCGGATATTATTTATTGACATGTTTTTGATTTAGTTTAGTAGGTGGCTAAACTATGGAATTTTTAATAGAAGTTTCTACTTTTTCAAAAAGTTTAACAAATTCCATGGAATCAGCTTTTATAGCTTCATGGAGTTCAAAAGTTATGTTTACGCCTAGTTCAAATGGAAACATTCCTTTTTTATTTAGTTTCCAACAATTATTAATAGTTACAGGTATAACATATGCAGACGGCACAAATTTGGTAAGCATTTTTAATCCATTTTCTGAAAAACGTTTAGGAACTCCATCTTTACTTCTGGTTCCTTCGGGGAAAATAACTGCTGCATAGTTATTTTTTTCAATATATTTCCCAAACTCTTTAATGGCAGTTAAAGATTGTCTAGGATCTTTTCTATCAATTAAAACGGATCCACCGTGAGTTAAATTATAAGATACAGCGGGGATTCCTTTTCCTAATTCAATTTTAGAAACAAATTTAGGGTGATGCTTCTTTAAAAAACATGAAAGAGGACAAATATCATGCATACTTTGGTGGTTAGCTACAATAATCAAAGGTACATTTTTTGGAATAGGATGTTTGCTTATAAATTTAATTCGTGTACCTAATATATAAAGAAGGTATGTAAGCGTACAATTCATAAAATCTACAGCTATTTTATGTCCTTTATAGTTTCCAATGTTAAAGCCTAACCATTGTAAGCCATGAAAAATTAGTAAAAGGATACCGTAAAGAAGGTAGAATATAGAAGATAATATATATGATAAAACTGTTTTCATATTTATGAAAAGAAAATCCCAAGCTATAAAGCTTAGGATTGTGTTATTTTTTAATTATTAAACCATAAACTCCAAGGAATCATTCCAAGAATTATAAGTAATGAAATTCCATAGAAAATGGTGATGGTTTTAAATTTCGCACTATCTGTTGTTTTCTTTTTATGTTTAGAAAACCCTATTGTAATTAAAGCAATAGCAATAATAATCATAAGTGGGTGTTCAATCAAAACTTTTCTTAATTCATTGTTTCTCATGACTTCACCCATTCCAATACTACGCATAGTACTATAAAAATTAGAAGTATAAAAAGCAATTAATCCAATTATTAGTTGGATATGGGAAGCTATTAAAGCAAATAATGAGATTCGTAAATCTTTGGCTTTAAATTCTTTTTTAGAGCTTAAGCCAGTGATTGCATTTACAACCGAAATAATTAGAATTAATAATACAATGTATGCCCAATAAGAATGAATCATTTTTATCATAATAGTTAGTTTTAAGTAGGTAGCAAATGTAATAAAATAAAATTGGTTTTATTTTGAAAAAAAAAGTTTAAAATTTATAGATAGCTGCTATGATTTAATCTTTCTGCATTAGAAACAAGAAAATATTTGATGAGTAGTAGAAGAAAATTACAAAGGAAAATTATTTTTAATAGGATTTTAAACAGTATAAACGGCTGATTTTTATCATATTTTGAAAATAAAAGAGTGATTAATGAGCTATAACCTTCTTTTTCTCCTCAATTTTTAAGATAATTAGAAATAATTTGTATTTTGCGCTTTAATTAATCAATACTATATAAGGACATTATGAAAAAATTATTAAATGTAGTTTTTACGCTTTTTGTAGGTACAGTTATGATGGCACAAACCACCATTTCTGGGACAGTTACAGAAGCAAAGACGGAGCAACCAATTCCTGGTGCGAACATACAAGTTGTAGGTAAATCTTTGGGTACGACAAGTGATTTTGACGGAAATTTTTCTTTTGCAGTAAAACACGAACTTCCATTTAAAATAGAGGTTTCTCTTATTGGATTTTCTTCTACAACAGTTGAAATTACTCAAAACAATCAAATTGTAAATGTTGAGCTAGCGGAGGCAGAAACATTATTAGATGAAGTTGTTGTGTCAGCTTCAAGAACGCCAGAACGTGTTTTGGAATCTCCTGTTACTATTGAGAGAATGGATATTAGAGCAATTAAAAGTACTTCTTCTCCAAGTTTTTATGATGGATTAGAAAACTTAAAAGGAGTTGATGTTAATTCTAATAGTTTAACATTTAAATCTATTAACACTAGAGGTTTTGCAACGTTTGCAAATTCAAGATTTATGCAATTGGTTGATGGTATGGATAATTCTTCACCAGCACTTAACTTTAATTTAGGTAACTTATTAGGAATGTCTGAACTTGATGTGAATACTGTTGAGTTACTTCCAGGAGCTTCTTCTGCACTATATGGTGCAAATGCTTTTAACGGTATTTTATTTATGACAAGTAAAAATCCGTTTACTTCTGAAGGAGTTAGTGTGTATTTAAAAACAGGTCTTACATCACAAATAGCTGCAGGAGACAATAGTTTTACAGATGTTGGAATTAGAATGGCACATAAATTTAATGATAAATTTGCTGCAAAAGCTTCTTTTTCTTATTTAAAAGGAACTGAATGGTATGCTACAGATTATGAAGATTATGCCAATCCAGGAGCTACAAGAGCAGATAGTGATTATGATGGATTAAACGTTTATGGTGACGAAGTTTCAACGACATTAGATTTAGAACAAATAGCTCTTGATAATGGAGTTCCTGAATTTATAGCATCAACTATGGGGTCTTCAACTGTTTCAAGAACGGGTTATAATGAAATTGACTTAATGGATTATGTTGCCAAAAGTGCAAAAGTAGATGTTTCTTTAAACTACAAACCATTTGCAAACGATATTGAAGTTAGTTATAACGCTAAATTTGGACAAGGAAATACAATTTATCAAGGAGCAAACAGATATGCTATTAAAAACTTCTTTATGCAACAACATAAATTAGAAGTTTCAGGAGATAATTTCTTTGTAAGAGGTTATATTACAGATGAAGATGCAGGAGATTCTTATGATAGTCGTTTTGCTGCAATTAACTTAAATAGAAGTTGGAAATCAGATGAACAATGGTTTACAGAATATGCAGGAGCTTATGTTCAAACATATGTTGGGACTGTAATGGCTGGTGGTACACCAGACCCTAATGTTATTCAACAACAGGCAAGAGCATACGCTCAAACAGGCGCTTTAGTTCCTGGTACAGCAGAATTTACTACTGCCTTTAATAAAGTAATTTCTGATCCAGATTTAAATACTGGAGCTAAATTTCAAGATGAAACAAAAATTTACCATGCAGATGCTAACTATAATTTAAGAGATATTACAGATATTGCTGATATTCAATTGGGTGGTTCTTGGAGACAATATTCATTAAATTCTAACGGTACTATTTTTACAGATTATGATGGCCCAATAGATTATAATGAGTATGGTGCTTATATGCAATTGCAAAAGAAATTTGTAAATGATAGATTAAAGTTTACAGGATCTTTACGTTATGATAAAGCCAAAAATTTTGATGGAAATTACTCGCCAAGAGTTACAGTTTCTTACTCTTTAGGAGAAGGGAAAACACGTAACTTAAGAGCATCATTCCAAACAGGATTTAGAAATCCAACTACCCAAGATCAATATATTGGTTTAGATGCAGGTAGAGCTATTTTGGTTGGTTCTGCACCTGATAACTTAGATAGATATACTGCTTCTGTTTCAACTAGTGGAACTGCTCAATATTTAGGTTATCCAAGTTCAATGCAAGTGACAGGAAGAGATGCCTATGAAAATTCATATACATTATCTTCTTTAGAAAAATTTGGGGAAAGTGTAGCTCTTGGCGCTCCAAATCCACTTTTACTTGAAAGAGCAAATTTTGATTATGTGAAGCCTGAAAAAGTAACAGCCTATGAAATAGGTTATAGAGCGGGATTTGGTAAATTAGCCTTAGATATGAGTTTTTATTATAATGAGTATCAAGATTTTATTGGGAATAAAACAGTAGTTACTCCATTATATGGAGAATTTGATTTTTCTGATGTAATTCCTTTACCTGCACAATTAGGGGGACCAACACCAGCAATTTTAATTGCACTTGCTAGTGGAGATTACCAACCTTTTCAACTTTATACTAATTCAACCGCAGATATTACTTCTTATGGAGGTACTATTGGGTTAACTACTAAAATGTTTGGGAATTATGATTTTGGATTGAACTATACTTTGGCTAAGTTTGACTTTGACCAAACTACAGATCCAGATTATGAAGCTGGGTTTAATACTCCTGAGCATAAAGTTAAATTTTCATTTGGAAATACAGCACTTGTTGAAAACTTAGGTTTTAATGTAAATGTAAGATGGAGTGATGAATATTTCTGGGAATCAACATTTGTTGATGCCGTTGTTGATGCTCGTACAGTAATAGATGCTCAAATTAATTACTCTGTACCATCTTTTAAATCAACATTTAAAATTGGAGCAGCTAATCTAGGTGGAAAAGAATATTACAGTGCACCTGGTGTAGGTAAAATAGGTTCACAATACTTTGTATCTTGGACAATTAATCCATAATAAGCAATAATAGTTTATAAAGTAAAACGCCCTAAAAGTTTAGGGCGTTTCTTTTTTTAAAAAAAGGCATAATATTTTTTAAAAATAAAATCAAAAAACTATCTTTGCACCTTTAAAATTGAGGAGAGCCCTAAAAGGTTAAATATCTAAAAAATAAATAGTTAAAGTAATGGCAAAAGTTACAGGTAAAGTTGCACAAATTATTGGTCCAGTTATTGACGTTGAGTTTGAATCTGGCGCTGAACTTCCAAAATTATATGATTCATTAGAAATCACAAAGAAGGATGGTTCATTGTTAGTATTAGAAGTTCAATCTCATATTGGTGAAGATACTGTTAGAACAATCTCTATGGATTCAACTGATGGTTTAAGTAGAGGGACCGAAGTTGTTGCTACAGGTAGTGCTATTCAAATGCCAATTGGAAAGGATATTTATGGACGTTTATTTAATGTAATTGGAGATGCCATTGATGGATTGGGAAATTTACCTAAAGAAGGGAAAGATGGTTTACCAATTCATAGACAAGCACCAAAATTTGAAGATTTATCAACTTCAACAGAAGTTTTATTTACAGGTATTAAAGTAATTGACTTAATCGAGCCATACGCAAAAGGTGGTAAAATTGGGTTATTTGGTGGTGCTGGAGTAGGTAAAACAGTATTGTTGATGGAATTGATTAATAATATAGCAAAAGGTCACGGAGGTTTATCAGTATTTGCTGGTGTAGGAGAAAGAACCCGTGAAGGAAATGACCTTTTAAGAGAAATGTTAGAATCAGGGATTATTAAATATGGTGATGACTTTATGCATTCTATGGAAGAAGGAGGATGGGATTTATCTAAAGTTGATAAAGCAGGAATGAGAGAATCTAAAGCTACGTTTGTTTTCGGACAAATGAATGAGCCACCGGGAGCACGTGCTCGTGTTGCTTTATCAGGTTTAACAATTGCTGAATATTTCCGTGATGGTGCAGGTGAAGGACAAGGGAAAGATGTATTATTCTTTGTTGATAATATTTTCCGTTTTACACAAGCAGGTTCGGAGGTGTCAGCGTTATTAGGGCGTATGCCATCAGCCGTTGGTTATCAGCCAACTTTAGCAACAGAAATGGGAGCAATGCAAGAGCGTATTACTTCAACTAAAAATGGTTCAATTACATCAGTACAAGCAGTTTATGTGCCTGCAGATGATTTAACAGATCCAGCACCGGCAACTACATTTGCGCATTTAGATGCAACAACAGTATTATCTCGTAAAATTTCAGAGTTGGGTATTTACCCAGCAGTAGACCCTTTAGATTCTACTTCAAGAATTTTAACGGCTGCTATTTTAGGGAAAGAGCATTATGATTGTGCACAACGTGTAAAAGAGTTATTGCAACGATATAAAGAATTACAAGATATTATCGCTATTTTAGGAATGGAAGAATTATCTGAAGAAGATAAAATTGCGGTTCATAGAGCCCGTAGAGTTCAACGTTTCTTATCTCAACCATTTCATGTAGCTGAACAATTTACAGGAATACCAGGTGTATTGGTTGATATTAAAGATACAATCAAAGGATTTAATATGATTTTAGATGGTGAGTTAGATAAATATCCAGAAGCTGCATTTAACTTAAGAGGATCAATTCAAGATGCAATTGATGCTGGAGAGAAAATGTTATCGGAGGCATAAAAAAGTTTTAAGTTTAAAGTTGATTTCAATAAATGTTAACAACAAAAACGAATCACTAAAAATTAATTAATGATGATTTTAGAAATAGTAACGCCAGAAGCAACTTTATTACACTCAGAAGTAGATTTAGTTTCTGTACCAGGAGTTAATGGTGAATTTCAAATGTTAAATAACCACGCACCAATAGTATCATTATTAGTAAATGGAACTGTTAAGTTTAAAGGGGTTAATATTGTTATTGAAGAACAATTTGAAGAAAAGTTTACGAATATTAAAGGTGAGTTTACGTTACCAATTAAAAGTGGAACTATTGAAATGAAGGAAAACAAAGTAATTATACTTGCAGACTAATTTTCAAAATTATTTATATAAAAAATCCTCGGTTTTACCGAGGATTTTTTTGTTATGGACCTAATTCAAAACTTATAATAACTAATTTAAAAATTTCCTCGTTTTTAGTAGGGTATTTGAATTTTAAACTGTTGTTTTGTAAATAGATAAGATCAACCCTTTATTTAGTTAAACAATACGCTTATATGCAATTTAAAACCCTTGTTTTTTTCTTTTTAATTTCTGCTTCATCTTTTGGCCAAGAAATTGGAATTGTAAAAAATGGAAATTATTCAATAAAACTTTTAAAAATAGATAAATTATTTTCTTTTACTTATTCTGATTTAAATTCAAAAAACAGTAATGATGTAAATTCATTTGATTTTCCTAATATAGATACGATGTACCAAATTGTTATGGATGGTTTTGATTATCATAATGATCATCAAGTTATTGTTCAAACAAGCAAAGACACTATAGTAAAATTTGATTTTAAAAAGGTAAATGGGGAAAAGATGTTGATGATTAGGCAGCGTAGTTTATTAAGTAAAAAACTTAGCACAAGTACATTTTTTACTAAAGATGAAATTATTAAGCTATTTGGAAACTCATAATTAAATAAATTTTCATTTTATATTCTTAATTTTAAGAAAAAACAAACCCTGCTAATTTAAAAAATTAGCAGGGTTTGTTTTTTAATATATGCTATATTTATTTTATACTTTCGCTAAAGCATTTGCTTGAATGTAACGATGCATTCCTTGACCCGCTTTTCTTCCATCTCCCATTGCTAGAATAACTGTTGCCCCACCTCTTACAATATCTCCTCCAGCAAAAAGTCCTGGAATTGAAGTCATCATGTTCTCATCAACTTTAATTGTATTCCATTTGGTTACTTCAAGTTCTGGCATACTACGTTGAATTATTGGATTAGGAGAAACACCAACTGCAATTACTACACTATCAACATCAATGTCATATTCAGAGCCTTCAATTACTATAGGTCGTCTTCTGCCTGATGCATCAGGTTCACCTAATTCCATTTTTTGAACTCTCATTTTATTTACCATTCCATTTTCATCGGCAAAATATTCAATTGGAGAGGTAAGGTTGATAAATTCGATTCCTTCTTCAATGGCATGTTTTATTTCTTCAGCTCTGGCTGGCATTTCTTCTTTTGAACGTCTATAAACAATAATAGCTCTTTCGGCACCCATTCGCTTTGCAGTTCTTACAGAGTCCATAGCTGTATTTCCACCACCTACAATTACTACATTTTTACCAGTATGAACTGGAGTGTCAAATTTATCATTAGCCCCACCCATTAAATTTACTCGAGTAAGAAATTCGTTTGCGCTTTGAACTCCACTAAAATTTTCACCAGGAATATTCATAAAATTAGGTAATCCAGCACCACTTGCTATGAAAAAAGCTTCATAACCTTCATTTTTTAAATCGTCAATGGTTGCTGTTTTTCCAACAATGAAGTTGGTAACGAATTTTACCCCCATTTTTTTGATGTTGTTTATTTCAAAATCAACAATAGATTTTGGGAGGCGGAATTCAGGAATTCCATATTTTAAAACTCCTCCAAGGTCATGTAATGCTTCAAAAACAGTGACATCATATCCAAATTTCGCTAATTCACCTGCAACAGTTAATCCTGCAGGTCCAGAGCCTATAACAGCCATTTTTATTCCATTTGGTTCTGCTAAAGTAGGAATGCTTCCATCTCCATGTTCACGTTCATAATCCGCTGCAAAACGTTCAAGATAACCTATTGCAGAACCTTCTTTAGTTAATTTTTTTACATATACACATTGAGCCTCGCATTGAATTTCTTGTGGACAAACTCTACCACAAATGGCAGGTAATGAGTTGTTTTCTTTTAGAACTTTTGCGGCACCAAGTACGTCACCTAATTCAAGATATTTCACAAATTTAGGAATGTTGGTTCCAACTGGGCAGCCAATAATGCAGGTTGGAGCAACACAATCTAAGCAGCGACTAGCTTCTTTTATAGCCATTTCTAAACTTATACCTGCGTTTACTTCAATATTGCTTTTGTTTCTTACATTTGGATCTGCTTCTGGCATTACAACTCTTGTAATATCTGTACGATCCTTACTTTTAATTTCTTTACGTAATTTATCTCGCCAATCAGCTTTACGTTCATTTTTATAAAATTCTTTATCTAATTCTGACTCCATTTTTTGAATAGGTTAAATATACTAAATGTTTATACTGAAATTAATTTGTTACTATTTCTAATGATTTTAAATAGTCACTATAGCCCTCAGATTCTTTCTTTTTATAAGAATTTAACCTATTTAACATTTCATCAAAATCAACTTTATGAGCATCAAATTCAGGCCCGTTTACACAAACAAATTCTGTTTTTCCACCTACTGAAACTCTACAAGCACCACACATTCCAGTTCCATCAACCATAATTGTATTTAAACTTGCAAGTGTTGGGATATTGTATTTTTTTGTAGTTAAAGCAGCATATTTCATCATGATAGCTGGGCCAATAACAATTGCTTCGTTAACTTTTTCTCTTAGAATTACTTCTTCCATTCCTTGAGTTACTAAACCTTTTGTTCCTTTTGAGCCATCATCCGTCATAATAATAAGTTCGTCAGAGTATTCTCTCATTTTATCTTCAAGAATAATAAGGTCTTTGTTTCTAGCTGCAATAACAGTTATAACTCTGTTACCTGCTAATTTCATTGCTTGTACAATAGGAAAAAGAGGAGCTACACCAACGCCTCCTCCAGCACATAAAACCGTTCCTATATTAGAAATATGTGTAGCTTCACCAAGTGGGCCTACAACATCTAAAATAGAATCACCAGCATTCATTGTACAAAGTTTATGAGATGAAACACCAACTCGTTGAACAATTAAGGTGATTGTGCCTTTTTCAATATCAGCATCTGAGATTGTTAGTGGGATTCTCTCCCCATTTTCATCAATTCTTAATATGATGAAATTACCTGCTTTACGACTTTTGGCAATATATGGGGCTTCAATAACTAATCTTGCCACATTTTCTGAAAGAAATTCTTTGTCTATAATTCTGAACATATTTTACGCTAAAACTATTATAATTAATATAAATAAGAGTTGTTGTTGTTATTTTTAAATACTTGTAAATTTAGACATTACTATACAAGTAATAACTGATATTTCTCATTCTAATTGAGTTTTTTAGCAATTACTTTGTAACGTTTGTAACTTTCATATAAAAGATACAGCTATTGATATAGGTTAAAGAAAAGGAGAAACAATTATCACTTTTTTAATTAAAAAATAGTTTAAACCTCACAAGCATCTCCCATACAATTTGGTTTTTCTGTAGGTTTCTTTAGTAAATTTAAATTTATGGCTAAATCGTATAATTTGCAACCAACGCAAATACCAAAAGCAGACTCTAAATACAATAGTACCAAACAAATTATGCATAATAAACACACTGGATCAAAAAAAGTAGCATCGTTAATTAAGAAAAGAGAAAGTGAAAAGATAACAGTTGATAAAACTAAGCCCAAACTCCAAGCAAACTTCTTTTGAATTGCTCCAATTGGCAATGGAGATTGTTTATAAACAATTAATTTAGCTAAGAGCATTGTTGGGGCATATTTTGGATTGATAAATATTCCAATAATAAAGTTTAATAAAAGAAATCCTGAAATGTAAGGGATTATAGTGTATTTATTTAAAATGAATCCATTAATAGAAGCTAAAATACCAAGCAATAACATAATACCTGCACTAGCTCTTAACTGTCTTTCATCTAAAACTTTGTAATTTCTATCTTCAATGTATTCTCCAAAACTTAGTATTGACATTTTTTTTGCTTTTTAAAGAACGAAGATAAAGTTTTTGATCTAAACATAAATGCTATTTGACAACCTCTTCTATTTTAATTATTCCAAGTAGATTATTTTTAAAAATTAGTTTAGAAATATAATCATTTCAACCAGATTCAAATATTTTAATTTTATTAGAACTCCGAACATAAGCAGTTTGAGTAATAATTATTACATAATAGAGTTTGTGTATTTTTAATATTATTTGATATAGATTCTTACTAAAAGATCCTGTTTATTTTCCATTTTAATGATATTTGTCATTAAATTTAATGAAAATTCAACCTAAATTTGCGTACTTATTCATTGCTTATCTATAAGTAATGAGTTTTTGATTTTTTTAGTTAGTAGTAAAAAAGGGAGTCTCAAAAAGACTCTCTTTTTTAATGAAGGCTCCATAGTTCAAGGGATAGAATAAAAGTTTCCTAAACTTTAGATTCAGGTTCGAATCCTGGTGGAGTCACTACTGTTAAATTTTAAAATTTTACACTACCTTAGTTAAAATTCATTATATTTGAGTTGGAAAAATTGCTGTCCATCAACAAATTATATTTACTATGGAAATTGAAAATGAAATTCAACGAGAAACGACAAGGTGCAAAAAAGATTTTAGTTGTTTAAAAAACGAAGGAACTAATTGCTGTAAAGTACTGAACTGTGTAAATGATAAAGTTCACTTTGTAAATTATACATCAAAAGATTATTGTGGTTATAAAATGACTTTTGGTTATTCAGATATATGTACTTGTCCAATAAGAAAAGCAATATATAATAAATACGCTTTGTAATATTTGTAAATAAAATTAAAAGTAAACTCTAAAAGTGAAGTTTGGGGTTATTCCAATAGAAATATTATTTGTAGCATCAATATTATTTTGAGAATTTATCTTATAATAGGTATTTAAAATGTTCTCACTGTTAAGAAAGTTTAGTACTGATATACCAGCCATTCCATTTATTTTTTCATTTAATTTAAATTTGTATGTTGATGAAAAATCAGCTCTAAAATAGTTGGATAATCGTTCGCTATTCGGATCATTATAATTAATAGAATTGCTAATACCATTTGTTGAAATTGCATTGTTATTTAAAGGACTTGTATG